>JBDRJD010000013.1:0-30078 GCA_043815245.1 archaeon | reverse complement strand
TTCAGGAGCCACTTATTCCGATCCTGTTGCAGCTGGAACTAATTTTACAAATGTATTTTCTATTTTAGGAAGTAATACCTGGACTGTGTACTGTAATGATTCAGCTGGAAATTTAAATCAGACAAATGTTACTTTCAGTGTGTATATTAGTTATCCTAGTGTTTCTTGGGTTTATCCAGCTAATGGCAGTATTAACAAGACTAGTTATAATATCACTATTGAAATCACAAATTCTTCAGATGCAGTTTACACCTGGTGGCAAAATGGCACTGATAATTTAACTTATACTGGCACTACTTATATCAATCTATCAGATGGAAACTACACTTTCTTTGCTTATGCAAATGATACTCATGGTGATGTAAATCAATCAAGAGTCGACTTTGAAATATCAGTTGACTTCACACCCCCTTATATTGCTTTTATTTCTCCTTCAAATGGGACTACTTACAATTCTAGTTTGATTATAGTTAACATCACAAATTCTTCAGATGCAGTTTACACCTGGTGGCAAAATGGCACTGATAATTTAACTTATACTGGCCCCATATCCTATAATTTTAGTGAAGGAAGTAACACAATATTCGCATATGCAAATGATTCATGGAACAATGTTAATCAAAGCAGAGTAGATTTTGAAGTGGCATCCTTAATTACCTACACGGGAATAAATATTACTTCTTTAATAAATAACCAAGAGGTTGTGAGGGGTGGAGGAGTATCTGGAGAGGATTCTTTAGGGTTAGTCGCTAATGATTTGAATATAACTTCAAGAGTTTACTCAATTTCAGGTGGACAAGGAATAAATGCATCTGCATGTTACTTTTATGACAATGGAATTTTATTAGGAAGCTCTTTAACAAATAATTCGGGAGACTGTTTAATTAGCATTGATAAAACCACCAGGGCTGTCGGGATTAGAGAGATTAGTGTGAATTATACAAATGCTTCTTCAACCCATATTGGCTTAATTAATGATTCAAGGAAAAACATAACTTTGGTGGCTTATGTAACTACTCTCGCTATGAATAATAGGAGGCTTGTTGGAGGAGAATTAAAATATTATGATGGGGATATTGGCATTTTATCTTTTAATATTACTAAGTCAAATGGTACTGACACCGTAGATTATGATGCCCAGAATATTACTGCAGCTGCAATGACTTCTGAAGATGTGGTTAGAGGAGTTAGTTATTATCCTGGAAATGTCACAAGAACTGCTCCTGGAAGATTTCTTGCGAACGTAACTATAAACTTTACTTTAAATGATTTTATTAAATGGGAAGTGAATTTTAGCAATAACAGTTATAGTGATACATTTGGAAGTGCACTCCATTCTGATGTGGGAATTTGTGCAGCTGATTTTGGAGCATGGAGTGATTGGAGTACTTGTACTAATGATCTTCAAACTAGAACTCGTACTGATTCAAGTGGTTGCCAAGAGACTCAATCACAGTCTTGCACCAGCGGAGATGATGATTCTGGAGGGGATGATTCTGGTTGTGATGCTTGTAGTCCCGCTGGGTATGAATCTAGGACTTGTCAGAACCTAACAACTTACTTTGTTAGGATTTGTGGTGATTATAATGGAGATGGTTGTTTGGAATATTCTTCTAGTATCTATGTGAATTGTCAAGCTGGTGAGATATGTGAAAATGGCCAGTGTGGTTCAGGAATTTATTTTGAAGAATGTCAGTTTAATTGCACCCCTTGGAGTGAATGCTCTTATGTTGGGGATGAGGAAGCTGCAAGCTTAGTAGGCAGCTTTTTCTTAAGCTTATACAAGATTGACCAGGAGTTCTTGCCCGGAATGATTAGTCAGAAGAAAGTTAGTGACGGATTCACGGGGGAGTATTATAATAATAAGAATTTGCAAGGAAAACCGGTTTTAACCAGGGATGATTCTGAAATAAACTTTAACTGGAATAAAGACTCTCCAGATAAAAAGGTTAATCGTAATCAGTTTTCAGTAAGGTGGACTAAAGATGAGACTTTTGAAGCTGGCAAGTATAGATTTAGGACTACAACTGATGATGGAGTCAAACTTTACATTGATGGCAGTCTTGTAATCAATAAATGGAGAAACCAAGCTGCGAAAGTTTATACTGTTGATGTTGAGCTTGATTCAGGAGAACATGAAATTAGAATGGAATATTATGAGAATAATGGTAAGGCGGTTGCTAGATTGGCTTGGGAAACACTTGAATTATATGAAGAAGGATACTGTGCGGGAGGAATATCTCCTAACACTTGTATTGGGGAAACACCTTTGTATTGTAAAAACGGCGTGTTAATTGATAATTGTAATGTATGTGGGTGTGAAAGCTTTGAGAGTTGTCAAGTCAATGGGGAGTGTAAATTAGATATAAGTAAGTTTAAGGGCTTTGTTGGTGAATATTATAATAACAAGGACTTGCAAGGAGAACCCGTATTAATAAGAGATGATAGTAAGATTTATTTTAATTGGAAAAGTAAATCTCCTTCAAAAGAGGTGGCTAAGGATAGATTTTCAGTAAGGTGGATCAAAGACGAGATATTTGAAGCTGGTAAATACAAGTTTACCGTTGGAAGTGATGATGGAATAAGAGTTTATGTTGACGGAAAATTAATTATTGAAAGGTGGAATAATCATCCTTTAAGAATTGATACGGCTGAAATTGATTTAACTGGGGGAGAACACAAGATTAAAGTGGAGTATTATGAGAATAGTGGTAAGGCGGTGGTAAAATTATCATGGGAGCTAGTTGAGTTATTTGTAGAGGTTGTGTGTGCTGATGGAACTAAAGAAGGAGAGTGCTCTGCTTCTCAAGGTAGACTTTGCCAAAATGGAACCTTAGTGGATAGTTGTGAAGTATGTAGTTGTAATGAGGGTTATGAATGTAAAGACAGCAAGTGTGATGAGATCTTCCTAGTTTCTGATGTGTGTGGTGATGGAACTAACTATGGAGAGTGTTCAACACAGAAACCAAAATTCTGCCAAAACGGAACTTTAATTTCAAATTGTTCAATATGCGGTTGTAGTGATGGGGCAATCTGCGAACAAAATGGTACTTGCTCAGAAATCCCAATTACTGAATTTGAGCTTAAATGTAGTGATGGAACTAACTATGGAGAATGTTCAACACAGAAACCAAAATTCTGCCAAAACGGAACTTTAATTTCAAACTGCCAATTATGTGGCTGTTATTCTGGACAGCAGTGTAAAACTAATGGAACTTGTGAGGACTTAACAGTAAAGCAATTTCAAGAAACTAATAATACTGGTTGGGTGCAGACTAGAACTTGTTCAAAGGTTTCAGGCAATAATAGTTGTGTGTGGCCTGTTGAAGCAAGATATTGCCAACCTGGTTGCAACGAGGATTGGACTTGTGGTAGTTGGGGAGAATGTATGAATAACTCTCAAGCTAGAGAATGTTTTGACTCAAATAACTGCGGCACTGTGAACAGTAAGCCTAATGAAACTGCTTATTGTGATATTGGGGGGCTTATTGTAAATTATTTGCCCGCCATACTGGATTTGAGAATTTATAATGCAACCACTATAGATTTTGAGGCAAGTATTACTGATACTTCTATACTTCAAGAGTACCCTCTAATAAACGCTACTTGGTACTTGAATGGTAGAGCTGTTGGAGGTGATACGGCGAGAAGGTACTTAGGTAGCACCCATAGCAGAAGCTTTATTGAGGATTCTCAAGTAAGGTTGGTTGTGTTTACTAAGTATCAGACAGTTACTATTACTTGGAATATTATTATAGTTGAACCTGTTCTAAACTGCACTGAAAACTGGCAGTGTGCTTGGAGTTCATGCGATGAGTCAGGATTTAGTTATCCTTTTAACTGTGTTGACTTAAGTGACTGCAGTACTACAATGAACTTACCTTCAAAAAGAACTTGTGCCTGTGTGCCTAAATGGGATTGTGGTGAGTGGAGTGGATGTTTTGCTGATTATAGTGCAAATGAAATTATTGGAGAGAACTTGGTTGCTGTAGGGCGGCAAGAAAGAGTATGTTATGACTTAGAGGGTTGCGAGCCTTCTTCTGTTCAAACTAGGAGCTGTGATTCCAGAGTTCCTATAAGAGTGGAGAAAGTAGAGTGGTGCGGAGAGCCTTATATAGAGATTTATGAATTGGGAACAGATGAATTAGTAAGTAGAATTAAAGGTGCTAGGCTTGAGAATATTTTAAGAATTGATATTGGATTTGTAAGTGGTGACTTTAGTGATTATTGTGACTATTGTTATGATGGTGTGAAAAATTATGATGAGACGGGTATAGACTGTGGAGGAGATAATTGTCCTCAGTGTAGAGAGTTAGTGGTCAGGTTTGACTGGTGGAAGTACATAGTCTTGGCACTATGGTGGCTGTTACTGTTACTAATATTAATGTACATAATTTATATGTACTACTCCTATAAGGAGAGGAAAGAAGATAGAATCAGGGTTGTCAAGATTAAGAAAGGGATTAAAGCAAGATTTAGATGGTGGTGGTTTGCGTTTAGGAGAAAGAGAGAAGAAGATAAGGTAAGAGGTAAGCCTGGAAGAAGAGCTGTAAGTGGAATCCGGAAAAAGCTTAGGAATAAAGCTTACTTGTCTAGGGTTAGAAGACATGAGAAACGTAAGCAGAAACTTGAGCTAAAAGCAGCCAGGAAGATTATAAGGGCAAGCAGGAAAGAGAATAGAAAAGAAAGAAGATCAGCAAGAAGAGAAGTGAGGGCCATCAAGAAAAGAATCAGAAAGAGACAGATTCCAAGTACGGAGATTTTACAGTTAAGAAAGCAGTTGAAGGAATGGAGGAAAAAGGGATATTACGGGACTGCAGATTTACAGAAGAGACTTGATGAACTAGAGAAGAAGTAGTTTCGAAAGGTATAAAAATCAAGATTGTTACTTATTAATATAAAAGAGGAAATATGGTAAAGAGGAAATCTAAGAGCAAGAAATTTCATCGCATAGCTAAGCCTAGACATAGAAATAATACCAAGAAACTAATCGGTGAAGAAAAAGCTAAGCAAGAGTTTTATAATTTTCAGAAGAAAGTTCAGAGACTTGAGGAGATTAGAAGAGAACTTAATTATCTTGGAGGTTTAAGTTATGCAAATAGAGACTTTTACAAGAGGAAGATTGATTTGATGAAGTCCAAGTTGAAGGATACTACTGCTTTACCAGAGCTTGAAAAGCAGCTTAAAAAGCTGGGGGAAGATTTAGTTAGGGAGAGTAATAAGAAGACAGCTGACTCTAACAAGTTGCATGAACATATAAGGGATATTGATGAGGAGATCGGTAAGATTGAGAGAAATGTTAGAGATATGCGTAAAAATATAAAGAGGAGGACTGCGGGAAAAGTGGATAGTGAGTTGGGGTTGGTTGTTGATCAAAATTTTGATGATTTTTTAAAAGGTATTAAAGCTGACTTATCAAGGAAATTTAAGGGCAAGGAAGTGGAGTTAAATTCTGATTTAAAAAAAGATTTGGTGATTAGGAAAAAACTCCTAGAAGATAAATACAAGTTTTTAAGTCAAAATTTAAAAGAAGAATATAAAAGCAAATTTCATACTGGACTTAAAAGCGAGATACGGAGGAATTTTAATAAAGAGCTTAAAAAGAGATTTGATATAGAGAGAGGCAAGATTGATGCTATTTATTCAGAAAAGTTAAGGAATAAGTATGAGGAGGAGTATGAGAAGCAGAGAAAGATTTTAAGTGTGGATTTTGATAAGAATTTTAAGGAGTTGCTTAGGAAGAATAATTTAAGATTACAAGAGGATAGGGATAGGGAAAAAAGAATTCTTAAAACAAAAATATCTAGAGGTTATCAAGCAAAGTTGGAGAGGGTTATTGATTTTGAAAGAAAGAAGCTTTACAATTCTTTAAAAAAAGAGTTTGCAGATATTTTTGACCAAAAAATTGAACTTGAAAAAAGCAAGTTGACGAATATTCTAAAGGAAGCAGAACTTAAGAACAAGACAAGGGAAACTGGGCTTAAGATTAAACAGGAAAGGCTTTTTGAAGATCTTAAGGCTAAAGATCTGAAGCTTGCTAGATTGAAGGATGAAAAGAAAGAAATTAAAAAGTCCTTAGAAAGTCAGAAAGAGTTGGGTGAGGATCTTGAAGAGGAGATTTCTGAGCGTGTTAAAGATTTGGAGGCTCAAAATGCAAAATATAGGGGAGAGTTGAACAAACAGAGAAAAAATTATCTCGACATGGTTCAGCAATTAAAAAAAGAGAATATTTTACTTGCTGACAAGCAGTCAAAGATGAGAGACGAAGAGATTAGGAAAAGAGAACAGGAGCATCACAAGCTTATTGAGGAGCATAATCTTGAGGTCCAGGAATTAGTGAATAAGATGCGTCGAGAATTTCAAGACAACTTTAATCGTGAGTTAAAACAGCATGTTGATTCTGAGAAAAAGAGATTAGCTATAGAGTTTGAAGCTGAGAAAAAGAAGTTAAGCTCAATTTCTTCAAGAGAGAGAAAAGAAGCAAAAGCAATGCTTAAAGCTGAGTATGAGGATAAACTAAGGGTCAGTGTTAATTTAAAGCAAAGAGAGCTTAAGAGGAATTTAGGAAGTCAGTTTAAAGAATCTACTGATAAAAGCATTTCTTTAGAACGTAGGAAATTAGAGAATAGACTACAGGAACTTGAGGTAAGGCTCAAGTCTGCTGAAGCAAAATTTAAGTCTGATGAAGAAGCAAAGCTTCACAAGAAATTGAAAGAGCTGGAGTCAGAAGCTCAATCTAATGAAACTAAGCTTGCTTTAAGACAAAAATCTATACTTGAAAAGAAGATTAAGGAATTAGAAGCCAAGGCTAGGAAGAAGGAACTTGCATTGAAGACTAGGGAAAAGAGCCTTTTTGGAGAGGTAAAGACTAAGAGCGGTAAATTGGAAGCTGAAAAAGCCAAGCTTCATAAGAAATTAAAGGAGCTTGAATCAAAAACTCAATCTAATGAAACTAAGCTTGCTTTAAGACAAAAATCTATACTTGAAAAGAAGATTAAAGAATTAGAGTTAAGGGCAAGAAAAAATGAGGCTGCTTTAAAAATTAAGGAAAAGAGCCTTTTTCACGAGGTTAAAAATAAGAGCAGTAAACTAGAAGTTGAGCATAAAAAGTGTTCCCAAGCCTATAACGACGTCTTAAAATTGAGAGAGGACTTAAGGGCACAGACACGTGTTAAAGAAGGTCTTGAAAGAGAACTTAGAGAGAAAATGCAGGAGATTCAAAATCAGAATGATAAGTATAGAAGGATGCTGGAAAGGCAGAGAGGAAAATATTTAGAGGTCATTGATAATCGTCGTAATCAGATTGTTTCTTTGCTTGATAAACAGTCTAGGTTAAAAGATAATGAAGCTGAAAGGCGGGAAGAAGAACATAAGCAGATGATTCAAAGACATAGCATTGAAACGAAAAAATTGGTTGAAAGGTTAAAAAAAGATTTTTCATCCAAATTTCAAGATGAACTTAAGTTCCATTTATCTAAGGAAAAAGTGAGATATAATGATTTGTTGAAGAGGGAGAGGAATAAGATTAGTGCGCAAACTTCTCACGAAGAGAAAGAAGAAATTAGAAAGTTAAAAGAGGAGTATGCAACTAAACTAAAAAGAGGTATTGAGAGCAAAAAGAAAGAGTTGCAGAGAGATTTAAGTAAGAAATTTCATGGAGAGGCTAAGAGGCAGCTTGAAGTTGAGAGAAAGAAGCTTGAGATGAAGGTCAGAGAAAATGAATCTAGGGCTAGAATAAATGAGATTAAGCTTAAGGAATCAGATAAGAAACTGCTTAAGAATGCTAGAGCTGAAAGTTTGAAACTTGCTGCTGAAAAGAGAAGCCTGCTTGATAATTTGAATAGATTAAAGAGACAAGAAGATTTGAAGATTAAGAGAGCTAGAGTTAATATTAAGAGAGAGTATGCTAAGAAGTTTCATGAAGACTTGGAAAAAGAGATTAAAAGAAGGGAAAGTTTGCTAAAAGAACGTCTTCAAATGCAGTTTGAAAATAGGCTTAATGAATCTTTGAAAGAGCAGCAACTTGAACTTGATAAGAAAAAAGCAGACTTGGCTTCTGAACTTCAAAGAAAAGCAAGAACTTTGTTTAGTTAGTTGTTATAAACTTGTTCTAATATTGAATAGGGGGAGGCTTTTGTTATTATAAACTTACTTCCTACAAAATCCGAGAGAATTGCTATGATCACTAGATTTCCAACTGCTGCTTTGAAAACTCCACCTATTAAAGGAATTCTTGCTGCTTGTGAAAAAATATTAATTGTATCCCGGACTTCACTTTCTCCAAGCGATATGTTGGTTATACTTGACTTCAATCTTGAGCGAACTAAAACATACTTCCCTGGGCCTGGACATTCAATCATAGTAACTTTTGGATCTGATACTAAGTGGTTTAACTTACCCAAATTAAATCCTGGAGGAAGTGGCTTTGTTAAATCTGGATGGATAACATCTGTGGGGGTGGTAGTGGGTACTTTTTCTTGGATTCCTGGTTGACTTCTTAGTTGAAGAGCAGCTATTCCTGGACGAAGTCTCATTTGGTGTGGGGGATGTTTAACTGTATGTTTTATTGGGTGGTGGGGCATCATTGGTTTTCTTGTAGCTATGCTCTGATGGTATCCTAAATGGGGCTTTACTGGTACATAAGGTCTCCCCTCTACAATGAACCTTCTTTTTTCAAATGATCTTACTCGGTGTTTACCAATGCTATTTAGAAGTAGCTCTTCTGTAAACTCGTTTAGAAAGGATATTAATGCAGGATACCTTTTTTTTGTAGACATTTTAATACTCTGGTAGAGGTCTTGGCTTTTTTTCCTGGCCAATTTCTTGCGTCATTGGAATTTTTGTATCCGGAGAAATAGGCTGGTTTATAGGTGGGGCGGGAATGTGCGGGTGGATTTTTATTCTTTCTCCCATTACATGGAGTCCTTTTGCAATTGTCTTGTTTTGATCCATCAAGGAGTTTATTTTTGTAGCTAGCTCCTTGTCTGTTCTCCCCACCTTTCCCTGTCTCTCTACAAAGTCTTTTGCCGAGATTTCAAAGAGATTGAGTAACTTTGACATCTGATCAGCTAAGGAGTCAAACTTTACAGCCATGTTTGTCATGGCCTTTTGTAGCGAGAGAAAATTTTCAGCTAGTAACTCCAAGGTTTTATCATCTGTTTTTTGTATTATTTTTTCTGTTCTTACTTTAGGGTGCGATCTTCTTTTAGAAACTCTCTTCTTTTTTTTAACCCCTCTTTTTTTTGCTTTCTTTTTTACCATTCTTCTTTAAGGTATTTTGAATTTATAAGGTTTTCTGATTTAGTTTATTACTTAATTTAATTGTTATTAAGATTATTATAAATACGATTAGGTAAACTAAACTTGCTATAAGGAATATGTTAAAGAGGAGGCTACTGCCTGTGAAGATGTCTCCTAGATAGCTTTGTATGAAGATGTAAGGTGTTAGTCCTAAAGCTGTTGCTAGAATAAACTCTGGATAGCGCATTTTTGATAAACCTGCAAGATAGCTAAACAAGTCTGTTGTAGTTAGAGGGTTTACTCTCAAAAGGAAGATTGCTACTGTTCCGTATTTTGCTGAGAATTTGTCAAATTTGATTCTAACTTTTTTTGGTGTTTGTTTTTCTACAAACTCTCTACCATATCTTCTGGCAATGTAGAACGCTATTGAGGCCCCCATTACATTGCCTATTAAGGCTAATATGCCTCCTAAAAGTGCCCCAAACATTACTCCGCCTGCAAGATAAAGTATTAGGGGGGGAATTGGGGCAAATATTACTTCTAGAACAATTAATAAGACGAAGATTATTGCCGCTGCTTTTCCATATGAAGATATGTCTTGGATTACGGTGGTTGTATCGCTTTTAATTAATGAATAGATGAGTCCTTCCGAGGTATAAGAGTAAACAGCCCAGATAAGGGTGGCTAATATAATTACTATTAGCAGTGCTTCTAACCTCTTTTTCATGTGGAAGTAAGCTTTACGGCATATTTAAGTTTATTTGAAGTTAAGTATGGGCACGGGGGGAATCGAATTATGGTGGGCGTAGAGGGAATTTAACCCTCATCTTTGGTTCTGGAGACCAATATTCTAACGTTGAACTATACACCCATACTGTGTATTTCTCTATGGCAATTTGCGCATAATAATATACACTTTTTTACTTCTTTTAAACTCTTCTGTTTTGAGTAGTCTTTTATTATCCTCGATACATGTCCTTCCTTATTTCTTTCTACGTGGTGGAATTCAAGCGCATTCGGACAGTTACAATAACCACATCTACTACATTTTCCCCCTAGGAGTTTTTTAAAATCATTTCTCCTATCTGTAATTCTCTTTTGTTTTCTTTCATATATTGACTTTTTGTTATAGTCATAATGCCTTTTATCAATAATCTTTTTAGGCTGCGCAATACTTTTTTTACTACTGGGAAATCTTGGCCTAGAGATTTTAACTCTCTTTGCCTTGTTTTGAATTGCCTTTATACTTTTATTGAGTTTTATAGAAATCTCTTTTAAAGGGATATTTTTAGGATACTTTTCTATCAAATAATCTAATTCCCCTTTTTTCCAATTCATAGGAATAGATAGCGCCTTGGGTATATAAATAATCGCACCTTTATTCAGGGTTCTACCATTAAACTACGCACCCTGTCTTTCACTCTATCGTGATAAAAATAATGGGGGAAGGTTTAAATACTTTTTCGGCTTGGATATATTGAAGTAAGAAGACTAAGGGAAAATTTAAAAGATATTTCTATTATTAATTAGATTTTTTTTTTTTTGGTGCTGTTTATTGGCTTAGACATTATTTCTCAATGTTAGATTGTGTTTTTATTCATTTATATTAATTGATTAAGTTTAAACAAATGATAAAGCTTTAAAACTACATTTAATATATTGATTTATGGAAGTATTGCTAGACACTAGTTTTATATTATCCTGTTTGAAACAGAGGATACAGTTTATTGATTTGATTAGTGAGAATTATGGAAAGATTTTAGTTCCAGAACAAGTATTGAGAGAGTTAGAAAGTATTTTCAAAGATAAGGATCAGAAGTTAAAGGATAGAGACGCAGCTGCTCTTGCTTTACAATTAGTTGAAAAACTGAAG
The DNA here is from genome assembly GCA_043815245.1 of archaeon. Taxonomy (GTDB): domain Archaea; phylum Nanobdellota; class Nanobdellia; order Pacearchaeales; family GW2011-AR1; genus JBDRJD01. The sequence continues at coordinate 18,965 of JBDRJD010000013.1, read as the reverse complement.
CTTGAGACTGTAGATCTAGAAACAGAAGAAGTTGATGAGGGAATTGTTGAGTATTCAAAACAGCGAGATATGATTGTAGCTACTTTGGATAAACCTCTTAAGAGGAAGTTAAAGGGTCATAAGATCATGATTATCACAGATACTAAAAAGATAGTTTTAGATAGCAAGGCTTAATTTTTTGTATTGTCTTTAAAGAGAACATCATTACCTCTTTTTCTCAATCTTAAAACTCTTTTTTTTGTGTGTTCTAGTGCTAGTTGGTATATTTTTTTATTTGCTTTTTCTAAACTTTCTGTAGTGCATAGAAAATACGGCTTTCTGTTTCTGTCTACTTTAAACATTCCATATTGGTTAGACAACTCTGCTTTTTCAATGTAAAACTTAACTAACCAATACTGCCCCCATTCTAAAACTGTGTACCCTTTTTCTTTAGAGCCTTCTAAGTAAATTTGCCACACCATTTTTTAAAATTCCAAGTAACTACTTGTTTCTTTTTTCTCTTTTTGTGTTGTTTTCAAAAACTACTATATACTCTCTTCCGAATTTATTGTTTTCTAAATGTGTTACTCTATCCAGTGCAAATTCTAGTGCCATGCTGTAAGCGGCATTATCTGCTTCTCGAAGTGAGTCTTTTGCACATAAGAAAGCAGCTCTATGACTTCCGTTGGGAGTTCTTCTAAAAATCCCAAATTGTTCTGTTAATTCCGCTTTTTCCACTAGATAACTTGCTAACCAGCAGTTTTTGTCCTGTTCAATATAGTATTCCTTAGCGTCCTCATTCTCTTTTAAATAAACTCTCCATTGGCCCATACTCTTACAAGTTAGTGAAATATTTAGGCTAGGGGGGTGTGGGAAGTCACCACGCATGTTTATAAAGCTAATTTTAGGAGACAGTAAGATTTAAAAACGAATTTTCTCTTTAATTTGTAGTCTTTTTAATAAAATGTTTTACATTGTTGAAGTTGAGGATTATATTAGAGTTGAGCCAAAGTTATTTGGTCTTAGCACTAAGGAAGCTGTGGAGCAGCAGCTAAATGAAACTTACGACGGTTTTGTAAATAGAGATTTAGGTTTTGTTGTTACTGTTGTTAATGTGATCAATGTTGGCGAGGGGATAATCATTCCTGGAGATGGTGCAGCTTACTATAATAGTAACTTTAGGTTGCTTGTTTGGAAGCCTGAAATGCAAGAATTGGTTTTTGGTACAATTGCTGAGATTACAAACTTTGGGGCGTTTATGGATTTAGGAAGTGCTCAGGGAATGATTCATATTTCTCAAACTATGGATGATTATGTTAGTTTTAGTAAGTCCGGAACTTTACTAAGCAAAAATGGCAAGAAGAGTTTAAAGAAAGGAGATACTTGCCTTGCGAGAGTGGTTGCAATAAGCTACAAGCAAGGAGAACCTAAGATAGGACTGACAATGAGGCAGCCTGGTTTAGGTAAGTTAGATTGGATTAAAGATGATAAGAGAAAGGCTAAGTTAGGTGAGAAGAAGGCAGCTACTGCGGATAAAAAAGAAACTAAAGGGAAGAAAGGAAAGAAAAAATAAGGAGAATAAAATATGGTAAAAAAAGCTTGTAAGATGTGTAAGCTGGTGTATGAAGGCGATAAATGCCCTAGTTGTGGCAGCACTGAGAGCACTGCTGAGTTTAAGGGGAAGGTCATGGTTTTTGATGCTGAAAATTCTGTTATAGGTAAGAATTTAAAAGTTAAAGGCAGGGGCCTTTATGCTATAAAAACTAAGTAGTCTATTAAACATGGAAATTAAAGATCAGAAAGATAATTCTTTGTTGAACAGGAAGGAAGTTAAATTCTTAGTTGAATCGGTAAAAAATCCGTCTATGGAAGAAGCCAGAGATTTTGTTTGCAAGGAATTTAAATCAGACAAGGGATTAACTGTTATTAAGGGAATAAAAGGGAAGTTTGGTAGGAATACTTTTTTAGTTTCTGCATTTATTTATAATAGTAAAGAAGATAGGGATAAAACTGAACCTCAAGTTAAGGGTGAAGGCGGGGTTAAGGAGGGGGAGAAATTAGAAGAGGAAAAAGAAGAGCCGACTGAAGAAAAAAAGGAAGCTCCTGTTGAGGAGAAAAAAGAAGAGCCTAAGGGCGAACCAACTAAAGAAGCTGAAAAAGTTGAGGAAAAAGTGGAAGATGCAGGAGAGGTTAGTGCATAATGGGAAAGAAAAAACAGAAAAAAGCGAATAGAAAAGGGAAAAAGCCACATAAGAATAAACCTACTAGCAAGAAATATAAAAAATATAAGATTGAAGGTGAAAAGATTGTTAGAGGAAAGGTTTGTCCGAGATGTGGGCCTGGAGTTTTTTTAATGGAAGCAAAGAATAGAGTTTATTGTGGAAAGTGCCACTATACTGAATTTAGTGAGAAAAAAGAGTGATTAAACTCTTTGTGTTAGATTATTAGAGGTTCTTTGGTTTGTTGCAAAGACTAAATCAATTTCATTCCAATCTGTTTTGCCTGTATATCTTAGCATTCCTTCATGCGGGCCCCTTGAAATGCTTTTAAAATGATAAGAAATTGATCCTTGAGTAAAATCTGGATTTAAGAATTCTGATACTTTTGTTAACCCACTGTCTGGACAAGTCTCTCTTTCTGCATCTCTTACTAGCCCCATTGCTATTAAACTAGCTTCAGTATAAGCTTGGCCTTTTTTAAGTGAGACTCTCATTAATTCTTCCTTGTTGAAGAGATTTCTAAACTTTTCCTTTGGAAGTATTTATAAATGGTCTTGCTATATGAAAATAATGGAAGATCCAGCTGTAAAAAGTTTAAGTTTTTCAGAGTTAATGCCTGGTGTAGACTATATGGATTGTCAGACTGCTTTGAGTTTAATGAATGGAAGTAAAGTAACTTTTAGAGATGATGAAGCAACTAAGGAGTTATTTGATCCTAGAGCTGAGAGTTATGCAGGAAAAGTAGTTCAAGTTATGGGGAACCCAATTGATACAGGGAGTCACGGTGTTGTAATTCCAGTTAGAAATGGGAAAGTAACCAGTACTGTTAACGCGTATTGGTTTAAACCTTAATGATTATGAAAAAAGTGGGGCCAGATACTAAAAAATAAATGGTTTAATTCCACTAAAAAATCTCTTTTTTATAAATATGAAAAAAGTGGGGCCAGATACTAAAAAATAAATGGTTTAATTCCACTAAAAAATCTCTTTTTTATAAATATATTAAATATTAACTGATAGCATAATTTGTGAATGTTGAGGCCACTACTTTATCAACTATCCTTTGATTTACACCTTCTAAAAACTCTCTAAAATATATACAAGGCTGGATTCTTCCGCCTGTTACCAGGTCAGAATATATCCCGTGAGCTGTTAGATAAGCGCGTTCTGCTGATCTTGGTGATCTTTTATCAACTTTAGCAATACCAAATACAGGTTCTACACCCTCTTCTAGATTATTTGCTACTAGTGAGCGCCCTCTCCAGGAGAGCAGTTTACGAGAGGCTTGTTTATACTCTTCTGAGTCTATACCTGCTGTTCTTGCAATTAAGTCTATAACGCCCCAGGTAAATGTGAGTGCGTCACTTTTAATTGCTTCTCTAGTTCTGTCATCAATTTGCAGAATATTTCTTAAAATAATTTGTGTTGATTTAACCATTTTTTATTTAGATTGAGGTGATCATAAAACCCTTGAAGAGGCTTTTCAGCAATGAAAAGAGAGATGCCTCAAGCCTCTTCTGGGTAAAAAGAGGTGATAATAAGACTAGGTATAAGTAGTATATAAAGCTTTCGGTTTGTTACCCTTATCCAGTTACATCATAATTTGGTAGAGTTCGTATAATCTTACGAATCTACTTCATATAAGTAAACTATATACGAATAATAACCTTATCCTTAGTACCACTTTTTTCCTTAGTCTTATGAATGATTTAAGGAGATAAAGTTTATAAGCTTTGCTGTTCTAGAGTATACATGGCTGAAAACAGCGATATATTGCCTTTAGAAGGCCTAAAAAAGGGGAGTGGGTTTCAAGGGGGAAATGAGAAGATTAATCATGAACATATTTATGATTTGCTAACTGGGGATGAAGTGAGTTGGCAGGCAATTATTTATGATTTAATTAATACTGAACAGTTAGATCCTTGGAATGTGGATATTGTGTTACTCTCAAATAAGTACTTAGTTAAAGTGAGAGAATTAGAGGAAGCTAATTTCTTTATTTCTTCAAAAGTTTTACTTGCTGCCTCTTTGTTATTAAGGCTAAAATCAGAATTTTTACTAAATAAGCATTTAAGGAGTATTGATGATATTTTATTTGGTAAGCCGGAAGGAGATCAAAAAGAGCCTGTTAAGTATGAACTTGATTTTGACTCTATCCCTGATTTAATGCCTAGAACTCCTCTTCCTAGATTTAAAAAAGTATCATTAAACGAACTTATGCAAGCTTTGAATAATGCTATTACTACTGAGAACAGGAGAATAAGAAAAGAAATTACAAGGCAGTATCAGATAAGAGAAGCTGAAGTTGTTTTTCCTAAAACTAGGATAAATGTTAAGGATAGAATCAGAAAAATTTACGCGAGGATTCAAACTTCGTTTAAAAAGAAAAAAGACAGGATTGCTTATTCTGAATTAATTGGAGACAGTAAGGAGGAGAAAATTGCTTCATTTCTCCCTGTTTTGCATTTAGATCATCAGAGGAAGATATTTCTAGAGCAGGAAGGGCATTTTGATGAGATTTGGGTTTGGCTGTTTGAGCATTATGATAAACAGGTTAGAGAGAGAATTAAATATGATATTGATGAAGTTAAAGAGGATTTAAAGGCCGGTTATGGTAACCCTCTTGCAAATTTTTCTGATGTTGCTAGTGAGATTATGAAGGGAAATTTATAATTTCAACTTGTCAATCAAAAATTGAGCAGCCTCCCTTCCTGTGAAAAATCTCTGTTCGGGAAGGCTGGAACTTCTAACGTTTAACGGTATAGGAAGGGAGGGGATTATATCAGAAAAGCACGAATCATCTTGGATTCCTGCTATTGGTGCTACATAAATGGGGATTTCTCCACGCTTTAATTTGCTTTTATTTATTTGCATTAAATAAGCAAACTCGTGCATAGTTCCAATTTCTCCACCGATTATTATTGCACCATCTGAAAGCTTTCCGAAAATTTCAGTTTCATCACCCCAACAGCTTTCTCTGTATCTTTGGGGAACTTCGATTTTAAAATCAAGACCTGGCAAGAGATATTTTTTACCTCTGCTTGGAAAAACTCCAATTACTGGAAGACTATAATCTTTGGCACATATTGTTGAATATGCTGGGGTCCCCCCCTCTGTCCCCCCGTTGAGAATTGCGACTGGTTTATCTGAGAGGTATTGAATGGATTCTTCGATTACCCCCCTTACTTTTTTATCTAAGTCTGATCCCCCTGAAAAAGAAATTATCTTCTCAACTCCATTGAATTTAAGGGTTTCTAAAATCTTTTTTATCTTCCTCATAATAACCAAGATGAAATCCCCATTATATTGGTTTGGTTAAAGAAAAAATTAACTTAAGAGTTTATGCTTCAGTTAGTTTACCTTCGGCGAAAACATAGAGGCCAGAGTGTAATCTCTTTTCCCCCCCTTCCGCGGATATTACAATTGTGGGTTCATGAAGTTTTCTTTTTTTAGCTAGTCTTGCTAAATTGGTTTCATATCTTGCAGTTAGGTCTTCATTATCTTTGAAAAGATCTCCTGCAGAATGTACAATCACATCCAGTGCAGCTCCTTCATAATCTGTGCTTAGGTTTGTTAGTTCATTACAGATTATTGGGAGAGTAGTTAATCCGTTTATATCCACTGTTCCAAATGATAATATTCTTTTTGCTTTGGTTTCTTCTTCAAGTCTTTCATAAAGAGTCTTTAATGGCTCTTCAAAAGTAAGGCCGTTGCTACCTCTAACCTTTTGTGCGAATTCTTCTCCGAAAAGTATTTTCGCAAGTTCTGTGCTATCATCTACATAGGGGATTCCTGTGAGTTTTGCTCTTTCACTAATCAGTTTACCGTCTTGAATGATTGGCATGATGGGAAGAGAGTATCCTCCGTAGGCTCTTAAAAGTGTGCCTGGAAAAAAAGTGCATCCTGGTTTTGAAAGCATTAATTCAATAATGGCAAGAACTGGAGTGTTCCTTCCTGACATAGTTTCTAAGTTTACAGATAATGGATTTACCCGCCCAAAGTAGACTGTACTTATACTTCTAGTGTCAATCATCGAGTTCTCACTAGCTACAAGTACTCCCGAGTCCATATCTTGGACCTTTGCATAAAGCCTGTTTGAATGAGCCCCATCCCCATAAGCTACAGTATGAACTTTTCCTAGCCTTTCAAGTTTACCTTTTACATTTGTCATTTTAATTTTTGCTAATTTTCTTTTAAATTATTTTGGTTTAGATGTTTTAAACTTTTCGGTTTAAAACTTTTTAAGAAATCATTAGCTTGTGATAGATTTTGGTAAAGAGGGTAAGATCTCCTATAGGGGCATATTCATCTGCTTGGTGAGATGCTGCAGATATTCCTGGGCCGAAAATTACTGCTTCTCCGTATCTTGAGAAAAGTTCTGCTTCTGTCCACCCGTGCTTTATGTCCAGCTTTAAGTCTGGGATATATCCTTTGGCTAGTGCAAGTAGCTGTTTCATAAATTTTCCGTTTTTATCTGTCTGAAATGGTTTTCCTTCAAAAAGGATTTCAATTTGCGCATCACTTGCTTGTGATATTATAACTGAAGAAACTTCTTGATAGACTTCTTTAATATCTTCTTCTGGTATAAGTCTTCTACAGATTTCAATTACACAATGGGGTGCAACTACATTTGCTCCTGTCCCGCCCGCCATTACCCCTATGTTTAGATTGGGTCTTCCAAGGAGGGTATTTTCTTTTTGTTCTATTTCTTTTTGATAGCTTATTAAAGAATTACAGACCTTTATTGCTTTGTAAATTGCATTATTCCTCAAGTTGTTTTCTAAACTTGTGCGACTTGAATGCAAGGATGTGCCGTCTAGTGTGATTTTCATGTCTAAGCTTCCTTTTTGAGCGTAAATAATGCTTTGGTCTGTTGGTTCTGCGGCTATTACTCGCGCATTTTTTAGTTCAAGCTTTTCAATAAGCTTTCTTCCTCCAAGACCGCTTCCTTCTTCGTCTGCATCAAATAGTAGATAAACGTCTTGACTAGGTTTCTCTGTTAAAGAGAGGGCTGCTCCAATCATACAAGCTAGGCCAGATTTCATATCACTTGCACCTAGTCCGAATATTTTTCCGTCACCATGGCATGGCTCAAATGGCGGAAGCTTCCATTCATCTGAAGGGTTTACAGTGTCGGTGTGTCCGGCAAGAACCAGCGGGCTGTCAGAGTTTACTCCCGGAATTCTAATAATTAGGTTATGAAGCTTTAGCGCGCCTTTGTTAAATGTTTGAGAAGTTACTTGTTCAGTTGGAAATTTTTCAGCTATGTAATTGACTATTTCTACGTTTGACCGACTTACCCTTGAGTCTATTTTAATTAGGTCTTCAAGTATTTTTTTAGGATTGTTCATCTTGCTCTAAAATTTTAATCGCCTCAAGAATTACTTTTATTGCGTTTTCCATACCTTGATTAACTTTTTCTTTGTCAATTAACTGGTAGATTATGCTTGGGTTTTCTTTTACTAGTTCCGGAGGTTCCGGAGTGTTGATTACTAGTACCGCCCCAGCCATTAAATTTCTTATCTTGGACACTAAGTACACTGATGAGCACTCCATTTCTGAACTTGCTAAATTTTTTCCCTCCAATGCTATAAAATTTTCAATTGGCTCATAAAAAGCATCATGGGTTCTGTTAACCCCTGTGTGATGCCTTACTTTTAAACTTTCTGCAGCTTTTTTTAATGCTGAAAATACTTTTTCATTTGCTTTAATTATTTGACTTTCTTTTCCATACTCTTTTGAAGTGCCATCCCCGCAAAAAGCTGCTTCTGGGATCATTAAATCTCCTGGTTGCATCTCCTTTAATAATCCCCCACAAGTTCCTAGTCTGATTATTACTTTTGCGCCTATTTTCGCAAGTTCTTCAACTGCAATTGCTGCTGAAGGGCATCCAATACCAGAGGAAACACAAGAAATCTTTATTCCTAAATGTTCTGCTTTTGATGTCCTATATTCTCGATTAAACTGGACTTCCTCTGGATTTCCTAAATAAGTGAGAATTTTGTTAATTCTGCCTGGGTCTCCAGGTAAGATTACATATTTCTCTACTTTATCTATTTTAAGATGTGGCTGCATTTTTTAGTTCCCCTATAAAATCTAGTGTTCCCGCTGTATATTGTAATTCACTTATAAAGCCTTTGTTTCTTCTTACATAATCTAAGGCTTCTTGGTGAGCATTAGAAGGACATCCTATTAATCCTGGAGCGGATTCTTTGAACATCAGGATATCCTGAGCGCTGTCCCCAAATGAAGCAATCCTCGAATCAGTGGCAATTTCTTTCATTGGTCCACTTTTTAGAGCAGTTTTTGGAGTAAGCATCACGCTGAAATAATCAAGAGATCTGCTAATATCATATTCTGTCTTATAGTGCCCGTTCACTAAACTATCAACTTGATTTAGTATAGAAACTGTACTTTGAAGTCCTTTGTTTGAGACAATTCGGGGGTAGATGGTCATTGTGTAGACTCTAGTTTTCTCACAGTAGACTTCAACAGGGTCTTGTCTTAAAACCGAATCTGGGTTTAAGAAAATTTGATCTGTATCAATAAAAGACACTCTTCCTACTTCAGATAGGATTTCTGAAAGTCTTTCTCGATCTATTGGACATCCTTTTTCTATTACTGTTTTTTCTAGTGTGGGATCATAAACTCCCAACCCATTTTCAAATATTATTAAACCATCAAATCCTATTTGGTCATATATTGGTCGAATACCTTTTAGAGATCTGTTTGAATTTAAGTGAAATTTAACTCTTCCGTCTAAACTTCTGGTTTTTCTCACAAGTTTTTCTGGTGAGAGAGTAAATTTTAGTTCAGGACTTAAGATACATCCATCAATATCAAAAAAAGCATTTATCATTTTCATTCAGAAATTATTAATTCACGTACAACTGGACTGGCACTTGACTCGGCAAGCTGGACTTTATAACCCCCGGCTCTCATTATCTCTGATGCCTTGTTAAAATACTTATGGTACATTGTTTTAAAACCTCCCTCAAACTGTTCTGGGATACTTGCCCAATCTGCGGGATTATGGGAGTAGGGGATAAATGCGTTTGCAATATGATCTGCTTTTGAGCAAGTAACTTTCCTTCCATCTAATCCCACCATATCTCTGATTTCCATCCAATCAATCCAGTCATATGCTTGTGCAAACCATAAGTTGACCCCACATTCTGCTAGATTTTTTACCCCCCCTAGCCCTGCAAACATGACATAAGCATCCCTGATTGTTAATCCTTGTTTTTCAAATCTTTCTTTTAGCTCACATGTTAAGGTTTCACCGTCAAATACACCTATATCCATAATATCTACTTGGTTTCCGTGTTTTGAAGCTATTTTTCTTACTTGTTCTTCTAAAGGAGGCATTCCGTATCTTGGGCCTAGACTCTTTCCTGCGGCCAGGTTATTTGGGTCCATTAGTCTTGTAATGCTATAGTGGCCGTCAGCAACATCTGGGCAATACACATCATCGAAACTAATTAAAGGTAGGGCTGTTGAACTGTTTTCTAATCTCTTGCAAGTCACCATTTCCCTTAAATTATCTTCAATTTCTGTACAAGGAATGAATCTTACATCCCACAAGAACTTTCCTAAATCATCTCTATCATCAAATCCGTGTAATAATCTCTGAAATTCAGTAAAGTACTCTTGTTCAAGTGCTCTTAATCCGTTTTGGGTGGCTTCATCTAGAAACAGGCTGTGACGATTCTCAAATAGTGGAACCAATCCTCCTGAAAGCAAATATACTTTTTTTCTTTCCTCCATAATAACCTTATTGATCTTTTTGTTTTAAGCCTTTGGTTTACATGGCTTTCTACCATTTAGTTGAAATTTTATTGATTTTTATATTTTTCTGTTTCGAGTATATATTGTAAGGAGTAATAATACTAAAATTGAAGTTCCGATTGCTGGAATTATTGAAGGCATGTTAGTTTTTATGATATTGAATTCTATTAAAACTGCAATAAGTGTTCCTATAATCGCTATGAAAAGCATTATTGTAGAATAGTCTTTAGGTTTTTTTAGATAAAACGCAGCTAGAGTTGGAATAAACATTCCTGAGGTATACATTGTGTAAGCTACTATTATGTTGTTGATAATACTTGTGGAGTTTAATGTGATTATTAGCGCTATGACTGCTACTACGACCGCTGATATAGAAGCTATCTTACCTAACTGAATGTCTGAAAATTTTCCAAATGGCTTGATTATATCTTCTGAAATTTGTGTAGCCACTGCATTAATTACTGATTGAGAAGAGCCAACTATCGCCGCTAAGATTGCAGCTATAAATAACCCTTTAAATATTGAGGGGATTGCGAGCAAGATAAATCTTGGCATTGCTTCTGAAGGATCTGCTGAAAATAATGTTTTACTTTGCATTCCCACAATTGCTGGAAAAAGACTTAGTAAAGCCAAGAATATAAATGAGTATACACATGCTTTTAAGGCTATTCTTCCAGAGCTTGCAGAATAAATTTTCTGATGCAAGTCTTGGCCAATTATAATGTATAATACACTGGGGATTAGTATCCAAGCAAGTGTTGATAGGCTCATTACTTCAAACTGTGTTGTTTGAATGTTCACCCCTGTGCTTGAAAAAGCAATGAATATTGCCGCAATAGCTCCAATACTTGCCACTATTAGATTAAATTTACCAGAAACTGTAAGTGTTTTTATTCCTTTTGTAGCTACTAATGCTACAATCAGAGTTATTAAAAATAAACTGATTTTTACTGGAATTTCTAATGCTGAGAAAACCCTCATTGCAGCAAATAGTTGTGCAGATGCAATTGCTGTCAGGGCTATTATGGACAGAACAGCTGAGATTAGCGCGATTTTTCTGTCTTTATACTTGTAATTTAGCAAAGAAGGTATTGTTTTAATGTTTTTCTTACTTGTTTCTTTGTAGATTTTTTTTGCAAATGCTCCTAGAGCTAGAATTCCAAGTGCTTGCGCAATTCCATAAATGATTCCGATAAACCCATATCTATACCCTAACTCTGCGCCCCCCATAATAAATCCAGCTCCAAAAAGGGTCATCACAATTCCTGCAACTACAGAGCTTGTTTTTAGTGAGTGCTTTGCTATTGAGAATTCTCTTGAGCCCTTAGCCTTTTTGCTTAATATTCCAAATATGAACATTACTAAAAGGTAAGTTATTATTATGATAACTGTTAAGTTCAGTTTAATATTCCTCCTGTTTTTTTTGTTGATCAGGTTGCGCCCTATAATGTCTTAGCAGCTTAATGATTTTTGTTGCTGTGTTTCTTCCAGTTCTCCAATCTCCTGGTGTGACTGCAGTTGTAATCTTGAGATTTTCATTTTCTAGTACATAGATCTCTCCATGGCTATTAGGCTTGTGCCTGTAATCTAAACCATTTTTCTTTAAAACCGCTTTCTGACGCCTGTTTGGAAAGATTCTTATGCCTTGGTTAAAGGCATTATGAATTTCTCTTACTTCTTCTTTTGAAACCATATTCTCAAGACATTTAACTGGATTATTCATTTAGAAGTAACTGAAATCTTGAAGATATATTTATTGTTTAAGGAAGATTAAACTTGTTGGTTGAACTCTTTTAGTGCTTTTTCTTTTAGTTGATTTGCAATTTCTTTGTTTCTTGTTAGTATCAAGTTTATTTGTCTTTTTTTATTTAAGACTTTGTCAATAAACTCTGGAAGATTTACTTCATTTGGGCTTGAGTGTTTGTTATATATCTCTTCTATTTTTTCTTGCGCGTCTTTTGGAAGGTATACTTGCATTATTGTGTCTCCGAAAACGCCAATGTCACAGTCAATAGGCTCTTTTTTTGTCTTGAAGTTTATGCCATAGTTTTCGTAAAATCTTTTTGCGTATTGATCTAGAGGTTTATTATTATGATTTATAAAGAAATGCTTTACTTTCTTTTCCTTTAACATAGACAGTTCATTGAATTCCATCTCTGGATAAACTAAAAGCCACCAGCAGTGACTACCTTGCCAAAAAGTTACATCTCTTTTTTTAGTAAGGTTTTGATAATAGTCTTTTTTTATTTTTATCCACATCTTGTCCATTTCTACTAAGGAGTTAAATGTTAGGACCGTTACATTATTTTCTGTTTTTGCTTTTACTACCCCCTCTATTAAAGGTACTTTTTCTCCAGAATTGTAATTAGTCGCTACGTGTTCTGAGAACTCTTTTAGTTTGTCAATCCATTTTAAATCTATACTGTACTGTTTGTTTTGCTTTAATAAGACCTCTCCTAAAAGTAGCTCGTTTATTGCCTTGTAAGTGGCTTGACAAGTTCCTGTGTGGTTATAGTTTTTCTTTACTCTGTTATGAATTTGTGATAATGAAAGTGGCCACTCAAAACTTAAGACGTCTATAATGATATCTTTAATCCTCTTTTGTTTCCCTGGTTCTGGTATAGTTAATGTTAACACCATTAAAATAGGGTGTTAATTAATCTTTTAAACTTTTTGGTTTAAAAGTCTTTTAACTTTTTGGTTAATATGCACTCCTGAGTGGTAGTATATATTTTTTCAACGTAATATTTAAAAAGAGCCATAGGACTATAGATTTAGTATAAAATGGCTAATAATGGAAACAAACCAGTTAGAGGATTATTTGAGCCAGCTAAGGGAACTAGGGATTGGTATGCTGGAGAAGCAATTGTAAGGAATCATATTAGAGATACTTTGAGAGGGGTTTTTGAGAGATATGGTTATGATAGGCTTGAGACAGCTGCTTTAGAAACTAAGGAAGCTATCACTCAAAAAGGAGGAACTGAGATTGCAAAAGAAATTTACCAGCTCCGTGATCAAGGAGAAAGAGAGTTATGTTTAAGGTTTGATCAAACATTGCCTTTTGCAAGATATCTTGCTTCTAACCCAAATATTTCTTTTCCATTTAAAAGATATGCTATTGGCCCTGTATTTAGGGATGGGCCTACTCAACCAGATCAAGGAAGGTATAGGGAGTTCACCCAGTGTGATGTTGATGTTGCTGGAATTTCTGATATGGCGGCTGAAGCTGAATTGCTTATGCTTGCCAGAGATGCATTTTCTTCTTTAGGTTTAGGAGGCGTTGAGGCTAATGTTAATAATCGAAAATTACTTGAGGGTATTTTGGATGCTGCAGAAGTTCCAAAAGAGGCCAGGGGTAAGGTGATTATTGCACTAGACAAGATGGATAAAATAGGGGTGGAGGGTGTTAGAGGCGAGCTAAATAATCTTACCTTGTTTGAAGAAGCTAGGGGCATTTCTAATGATTCTTTAAAAGAATTATTTGATGCTTATGACTCTTCTGGTACAAATGCTATTGACAATCCTGGAATAAAAGGGAAAATTATAGGGGATGTTGGGATGTATTGTTATGAGGAAGTTAAAGCTTTGTTTTTTAAGCCTGAACTTAGTGGAGAGAGAACAATGCTTTATGGAGAAGTTGCAGGTTATACTTCTTCTGGTGAAAAGCTTATTACCCCAGAGCAGGCTGATAAAGTGTTGGAAATAAGCTCCATTACTGGTGAAAATTATGAAACTCTAGGTAAATTGGAAAATATTATTGGTTCTGATACTGGAAAGGAGGGACTTAAGGAAGTAAGGCAATTGCTAGACTATGCAGGTAAAATGGGGGTGGATTTTGTAAGATTTAACCCTGTGTTAGCTAGAGGACTGGCCTATTATACTGGAACTACCATGGAGGTATTTTTAAAAGATAAAAGTATTGTGCCTTCTGCAATTTTAGCTGGAGGACGGTTTGATGATATGGTGGGAGACTTTAGAGGGAAGGGAGAAGTGATTCCTGCTGTTGGATTTTCATTTGGTTTAGAGAGACTTGCAATGATAATTAAAGATCAGAAAAATTTTCCTAATACTGTCAGACAAGTGTATGTTATTCCGGTGGGAGATAAAGATATTGGCGAATGCTTGCACGTTGCTGACAGACTTAGACAGCAAGGTCTGAATGTAGATATGAAGCTGCAGCCTGGGGGAAAAGTAGGGAAACAAATACAATTTGCTGAGAACTCTGGAATCCCATATGCTGCTGTTGTTGGGGAAGCGGAGTTAGGGGATGGAACTGTTAATCTAAGAGATTTCAAGAAAAAGGAGAATATCCAGATTCCGGTAAGTCAGGTTGGCGAGTATATTAATTCTAATGAAAAGTAAAAATCCTTTAATCTCTTTATACGGTTTTGACTATCTAATTGAACAGGCTCAAAGTCAGATTTCTAAAACTGCTTTAAAAGAGTTAGTTAGTTCTTTGTACCTGGATGCTTCTAGAGAAGAAGTGGATATTGGGAGGCCAAGATCAATGAGAGAGGGGAGGGGAAGAAAACATGCAAGAAAAAAAGCGCAGTTGGAGGGTGTTTTGGGAATGGTGAAGGAGTTATTCCCGGAAGGAGAGATTCTTGAAATTTGTTCGGGTAGTGGGGCTTTAAGTGAGCTTATAGCGGAGAAGTTAAGCACAAGAGTTACTGGGGTTGATATGGATGTTAACTTAGTAGAAAAAGCGCAAAGAAGGAATGGTTCTGAATTAGTTGAATTTAAACTTACTGACATACTTAATGGGGGGATTCCTGGAGAGTATGGGTTAGTTGTTGCGTTGCATGCTTGTGGGTATTTATCTGACAGGGTATTAAGTATTGCAGCTGAAAAAGGGGCTGATGTGGTTTGCGTGCCTTGTTGCTATGGGAAGATGAACCAGCAGTCAAGGGTTTTGCCGAGAAGTGCCGAATTATCCAAAAGGGTGGAAACATACCAATCCATACTAAAAAAGCTGATATCTATGGAGGGGTGTGTAAATGATACAAAGGATACTAGGCAGAATTTATTATTGGAAACATATAGGCGTTTGGTAGATTTTGACAGGGTATTTTATTTAAGAGAAAGAGGATATGAAGTAAGCTTTAGGAAAATAAGTGAGAGGAGAGTTAAAGGTGAAAAAAGAAAGCATTTTGCAAGTTCTTTAGATAGTGCAATCGTTGGAAGTAGAAATTAAATTATTCTGTTGATTGGGATTTCTAAGATGCCTTCTGCTCCAGCCTCTTTTAATCTCGGAATTAAGTATCTTGAGTCTTTTTTGTTCACGACTGTGATTACATCAACCCAAGTTGGGTCGCTTAGCTCTGTTATTGTTGGGGTGTTCAATGCGGGAAGTATTTTTACTACTGCTTCTACATCTTTTTTTCTTACATTCATCATCATTAAAACCTTTGTTTCTGCAAGTAAAACACCTTTCAGTAACATTGCAATTTCTTTTATTTTTTTTGCTTTCCACTCATTTTTTACGCTTTCTTTGTTTGCAATCAATCTTGTTGTTGATTCCATTAGAGTATCTATTATTCTTAGATTGTTAGCTTTTAGAGATGTTCCTGTTTCTGTTACATCTACTATTGCGTCTACTAATCCTCTGGCTTTGATTTCTGTGGCTCCCCATGAAAATTCCACTTTTGCCTTTACCCCTTTCTTTTTAAGGTATTCTTTTGTTAGGTTTACTACTTCTGTCGCAATTCTTTTTCCTTCTAAGTCTTTTACAGATTGTATTGGAGACTCGTTTGTTACTGCTAACACCCATTTAACTGGGCGGAGGCCTTGTTTGGCATAGACTAATTCTTCAACTTCTTGTACATCTGAATTTGTTTCTTTCACCCAGTCTAGACCTGTAATACCCAAATCAAGTACACCATCTTCTACATAAGTGGCTATTTCTTGTGCTCTTAGTAATACACATTCAATTTCAGGGTCGTTTATTGTAGGAAAATAAGATCTATCATCTAGGCTTAGTCTGTAACCTGCTTTTTCAAACATTCTAAATGTAGCTTCTTGTAAGCTTCCTTTTGGAAGTCCAATTACAATTTTATTTTCTTTGTTATTTTTTAGTAAGGTGTTCATTTTTATATTACTTTGTTAAAAAAACATGATTTTTTACCTGTGTGGCAGGTTGGCCCAATTGGGACAGCTTTGATAAGAATTGTATCTTGATCGCAGTCCAAGTAGATATTTTTAACGTTTAAAAAGTTTCTGGATGTTTCGCCCTTTGTCCAGAGCTTGTTTCTTGTTCTACTGAAAAAGGTTGCTTTTTTTGTTTTTAGGGTTTTTTCATAGGCTTCTTTGTTCATAAATCCTAACATGAGGACTTCTCCTGATTCTGAGTCCTGGATGATTGCAGGGATTAATCCACTCATTTTTTCAAAGTTTAGCTCCATCTTATCTCCTTATGATATCACTTTCAGAAACAAGTTCTTCCTTTCCTGAATCAAGGTCTTTTATTTTTAATTTATTTTTCTTTAGTTCTTCTTTACCTACAAAAATCACTTTTGAAATCTTTTTGGAGTTTGCGTATTCTAGTGCTTTTGAAGGCTTTCCATAATACATGATGCAACGCTTTCCTATTCTCCTGAGTTTTTCTGCAACCTCAATTGCCTTCTTATCTTCTGATAGAGATAAAATTAAGAATTTCTCCTTGCTTACGTCTATTTTTGCCAGACTGCTTAGTCTTGCAAGACCAAATGATAGCCCGGTTGATTGGACTTCATTAAACATAAAACTGCCTCCTGCAGTTATTGTTTCTTTTATTTCTTTTGTTTTTACTTCAAATACAGATCCGTTATAGTAACTTAATCCACGAGCAAGTGATGGCTGAAAGTTTACTTTAACTCCATACATTTCACAGTATTCTTGTAGCTCTTTTATTTCTGAAAATGCTTTATACTTTTCAAAATAAGACTCTGGTTTTTTAAATATCTCAATTATCCCCTGTGCGTTAAAGGGGCGAAGGTTGTTAAAAATCTCATCTTCTGGCTGTTTGTCTAGTTTGTCTACTTCCCTTATTACTTTTATCCTGTCCACCTTGTCAACTTTTTGTTCATCAAGAATTTCGTTTATTAAGTTTCTGTTATTTATATTTATTTCAAATTCTATTTTTAGTTTTTTTAGTGCTTCCTTTACTATTGCTAGCACTTCTGCTTCATCTTTTACTGTTGAGCCAATTGTGTCTACGTCGCACTGCACAAATTGCCTTAGCCTGTTTGTTGATGCAGGTTCGTCCCGGAATACAGGTCCCATTTGGTACCTTTTGTATGGAAGCTTTTTGTTTTTCATAATTCTTTTTAGTGGAAATGTTAACTCGTATCTTAAAGCGAGCTTCCTATTTCCTTTGTCTGTTAATCTGTAAATATCTGAAACAGCTTCATCATCTGAGTTCTCCCCCCTTACAAATTCTTCATATTCTATAATTGGGGTTTCTGCTGGCTCAAATCCGTATTTTTCAAAAGTGTCCACTAAAATTTGCTTGATTGCACATCTTTTCTCAGCTTCTTCCCCTGTATAATCTTTAAATCCTTTCACTGTTTCAGTTTTCATTTTTCCTCCTTAAAAGGGTGGAAGGCGAGAATTGAACTCGCGTTTTCCGGGTTCTGCCAAGCAGTGCTTGAATATTGACCACAGCCGAACGTTCTACCATTAAACTACAACCACCACACAGAAAACCAGGGTTGGGCCCCAAGCTCTCTTGATTTAATTTACTTGAAAATGATAGTTTAAAAACATTCCTAGAATAAGCGCAGCTATAAAAATTGTTCAAATCTTTAACAATGGGGAGACCCCCAATATTTAGCTGTCATATTATTTGGAAAGAAAAGGTATTTAAAAAACTTTCTATGCTTAAATTTATGAAATTTTATGCTATTTACCTTGGTTTAATTGCAATAATTGTATTTATAATGCAGACGCTAATCCCTGGATTTACTGAAATGTTTGTTTTGAACCAGTTGTCTTATACTGAAATCTGGAGGTTTGTTGTAGCTATTTTTCTTCATGGAGACCTTGCACATTTACTACTTAACTTATTTGGATTAGTCTTCTTTGGATTGATTTTAGAGAAATTTGTAGGTGGCAGGAATTTTCTGATTATCTTTTTTTTATCTGGCGTATTGGCGAATATCTTTGCTGTGAATTTTTATTCAAGTAGTTTAGGTGCTTCTGGAGCTATATTTGGTATTATTGGGGCTCTTACAGTTATACGCCCTGGAATGCCTGTTTGGGCTTTCTCTGTTCCAATGCCTTTAATTTTAGCTGCTGTTATATGGGCTGTAGGAGATGTGATGGGAGCTTTTGGCTTCGGACAGCAGGGAATTGGGAATTTTGCCCATTTATCTGGACTGGTGGTTGGATTAATTTTTGGAGCTTATTTTAGGGGGTGGGGTGTAGAAAGGAAGGGGAAGAAGGTGGAGGTTCCTGAGGAAGCGGTCAGGGTTTGGGAAGATAGGTACATGTTGCGTTAAATTACTTAAGAATCCTGTTCATTTCTGTTCAACTCAGATGAGATATATTGTTCATTTCTATGAATTTTAATTAAATTTAAATTAACTTAAGATGAAATCAAAACAAATCTTATCAATTTTTATCATAGGATTGGTTTTAGCTAGCGTGGTTACAGTAATGGCTTTAGACAAATCTACTTCATCTGGAGATTACAGGAAGAGTGAGATTTATGGACTTGAGAAGAAGAGAGTTGCAAATGAGATTACTTAGAACTATTTCTAATGATGCATGGGATTCTGATATTTTAACTGAAGTTTCAAGGGAGAGTCTTCAGGAAATAGGAGATTATAGGGGTATTATTCTTTTAAATACGTGGAAAGTTCCTTTTGGTGAGGATAGAGATTTGTATAATTACTTTCTAAATAAATCTCAAGATTGTGGTAAAAGAGTTGTTGCTGTTATGCCTTATGATTCTAATTTGCCTCAAGGAGGAAGGGGTATTGCTGGGCTTGTTCCTTCTGG
>JBDRJD010000012.1:0-12585 GCA_043815245.1 archaeon | reverse complement strand
CCCATTGTTTGAAGTGAATGGTCATTTAATTTAATAATTCTGTTGAGATAAGCCATTTTAATCCTTAATCTTAAAATTCAAAGAGAAATTTAGTTTATAAAGCTTACTGTTTGTAACTACTAAAAAGTAACTCAAGAAGAGAGTTATCCGATTAGGATACTTCTCTCTTCTTTTCGTTTTCTAGATAGGTTTCTGCTAATTTCCATTAGGTCTGGATATAAGTCAGCTGCCACCCTGTCTGTAAAACCAAGACTCTTCATTACACCCATATAGTCATCTGAAGTTAATCTACATCCGGGATTTACTCCGAAATATAGATTTGTCTCTCTTACAAGCCTTTCTTCAGCAATGTAACCTTCTAAAACATCTCCGTGTCTTGGGTATTCTGCTTTAAATTTCTCAATTCCTTCTCTCATTCCTCTAGCTTTCATAGTTGAATCTTCTTCAACTCTTGCGTAAACTCTGTCGCCAACAAAGTAGTTGCCAAATTCTGAGACGTCAATTGCTTTTGCAAGCTTTGGCTTGGATCTGTCAAGCTTTCCCCCTATACTTTTAATAGGGATGCTTATCCTATCAGTTGCAATTACTTCAATAATCTGCCTTTCAAGATTTTCTGTCATTTTATTTTACCTCCTAATTGTTTAGTTATTAGAATAAGTAATAGGGGGCATTTATTTTTATGAGGTGGGAATTTTCACCCCATTAGAAACATTTAAATAGTTTAGAGTTATAGAGAAAATATGGAAGAGCTAAGGGAAGTTGGCCTTACTGAAAATGAAAGTAAAGTTTATCTTGCGTTATTAGAATTGGGGCCTAGCTTAGCAGGACAGGTTTCAAGAAAAACAGGGCTGCATAGAAGAACAGTTTATGATACAACTGAAATGCTGATAAAGAAAGGATTATTAGGTTACATTTTAAAAAATAACAGAAGATTATTTCAGGCAAGTTCTCCTTCAAGGTTCTTAGATATAATAAAGGAAAAAGAAAATCTAATAGCACCAATTGTTAAGAAATTAGAAGGGATGTATACAAAAACAAAAGAGAAAGAGGAGACAAATTTCTATAAAGGGAAGGAAGGGTTAAAAACTGTTTTTGAAGACCAATTAAAATGCAAGGAGATATTAATTCTTGGAGCTTCACCAAAAGCTTATGAAATCTTAAAATTTTATACTAAGTGGTATGATAAAGCTAGAAAAGAGAAAAAAATTAAGGCAAGAATTATTGCCGAGGATAGAAATGTTAAAAGGATCCCTCTTGCAGAAATAAGATATCTTCCAGAAAAGTATTCAAATCCTGTAGCTGTTAACATCTATGGAGATAAAGTAGCCATTATCCTTTGGGAGAGCAGCAAGCCAATGGCAATAGTTATAAAAAGTGAGGAGATAAGTAAAGGTTATAAAAACTACTTCGAATTAATGTGGAAAGTAGCAAAACCATAATGGCAGAAAAAAAATTAAAACCTTCAATGAGAGATAAGAAAAGGTACTTGAAGTTAGAAGGGAGTCCGAGTAAAAAGGATATAGAAAAAGCGATTCTGGAGTTTGTTGGGATATTGGGATATGCCAAGGCTGCTCCAGAGTTTCCAAGAAAAGGAGTAGTTGCTGTAAACAGAAAAGAAGTAGATAAAATAAGGGCAGCCTTATTATTAAGTGGAAACATAAGAGTTAAGAAAGTTTCTGGCAGTATTAAGAATGTGAAGTAGAGTTAAACAAATCAGTTTAGAAAAATTTAAATATCCTGCTTCTGTTTGATATTATGGGTGAAATTGAGTATTCAGGAGTTTCAGCTGAAAGATTATTCACTCGTTATTCTGCTATGTCTTATAATGACTTTATTGTTTTAGATACTATTTTTACTGAAATTGAGAAGCACGAGGTGGATTTTAGCTCTAATTTAGGAAAGAAGATTCTTCTAAAGGTTCCAGTGATTTCAGCTCCAATGGATACGGTAACAGAATCAAATATGGCAATTGCACTTGCACAAAACGGAGCAATAGGATGCATACATAATAATTGTGAAATTAAAAAGCAAGTTGAGGAAATTAAAAAAGTTAAAGAAAAAAACTTACAGGTTTTGTTTGCTTGTGGTACAAATCCAGATAAAGGGGACTATGAAAGACTAAAAAGAGGTTTTGATGCTGGTGCGGATGGGGTGGTGATAGACACTTCTCAGGGAAATACCGCTTACTCGGCTAAGATAATAAGGTATGTAAAGGAAAATTTTCCTGGGAAGATTGTGGTTGGAGGAAACGTTGCAACGAAAGAGGGGTGTGAAAGCTTGATTAATGCGGGAGCAGATGTTGTGAAAATTGGGCAGTCTGTAGGGAGCATATGTACAACTTCAGACACCTTGGGGATTGGAAGGCCCCAAGCCACAGCGGTATATGAGTGCGGCAAGTATTGCAGAGGAAAGGGAGTTCCAATAATTGCAGATGGGGGAATCAAGAACTCGGGGGATATGTTTAAGGCTTTTGCATTAGGTG
Source organism: archaeon (assembly GCA_043815245.1). Taxonomy (GTDB): domain Archaea; phylum Nanobdellota; class Nanobdellia; order Pacearchaeales; family GW2011-AR1; genus JBDRJD01. The sequence continues at coordinate 10,103 of JBDRJD010000012.1, read as the reverse complement.
CGAGTTATGTAATGATGGGGAACTTGTTGGCTGGATGCAAAGAATCTCCAGGAGAAGAAATACAAATTAATGGGAAGATTATGAAAGGATACAGGGGCATGGGGAGCAGGGATGTACTACAGGAAAATCGAGGTATAAGGGGTTATGGGGGTGAGCCACAGGGGGTGTCTGGGAAAGTGCCTTATAGGGGAACAGTTGAGAACTTTATAACTGAAAAAGCAGATAGTCTGAAAAAGTCGCTGCATGTACTTAATTGTAGAAATATACAGGAGTTACATGAAAAACTTGATTCTGCCAAAATCCGCTTTGAGAAGCTCTCTAGCACCAGTTTTTCAGAATTGAGGCCTCACTCCATTGAAATTTGAAGGTTCTGGCGAAAAATTTAAATACCCTTTTTTATTATTATAAAAGTCGAGATTAAAGTTAAACAAAGATTAGCTTTTTTTAAAATGGTTGATATGTCAATGGAAATGCAAAATCAAGTAATGGGCTATGATAGAGCTGCGACTATGTTTTCTCCAGATGGACATTTACTTCAGGTGGAATATGCTGAAAAAACAGTAAGGTTGGGAAGCTCTAGTATCGGGTTGGTATGTAAGGATGGGGTGGTGATTGTAGCTGATAAGAGAGTTAAAGATAAACTGATTCTTCCTGAATCCGCAAATAAGATCTACGAAATTGATAGCCACATAGCAGCAACAGCTGCAGGAATTTTATCTGATGCGAGGGTCTTAATTGAAAGAGTGCAAGTACTGTCACAACAGCATAGGATAACTTATGATTCTGAGATTGATGTAGAATCTGTAATTAAAGAGATTGCAAATTTAAAGCAGGCATTCACACAATATGGTGGAGCAAGACCATTTGGAGTATCAGTCTTAGTAGCAGGAGTAAGCCATAATAAACCAAAAGTTTGTGTAAGTGATGTAACTGGGAATTACTTTTCTTATAGGGCTGCTGCAATTGGTGAAAATGATGAAAGAGTAAGAGAGCAGCTAAGGAGAGAGTATAAGGAAGGAATGAGTATGGAGGAAGGGACAAAGCTTGCTCTGAAAATATTTAAAGAAATACTTGGGAAGAACTTTGAAATTGAGAGATTTGACGTGGCCCATATTAAGATAGGTGAAATGAAATTAAAAAGAATGCAGGGTGAAGAATTAAAGAAATACCTAAAGTGATTATAAAATGACTAATGTAGAAGCGAGATATAGGAGTGAGGGAAAAGAATTTGAAATTCTTGTTGATTTTGAAAAGGCCATGCAATTAAAGAAAGGGGGAAATGTAAACATCTCAGAAGTAATTCAGACTGAGGAGATTTTTTATGATATAAAGAAGGGTCTAAAGGCCTCAAAGGCAGATCTAGAAAAAGTCTTTGGAAGTTCAGATATGAATAAGATTGGCGAAAAAATAATTAAATCTGGGAGTATGCAAGTACCAGCTGAACACCGCAGCAAAGAGAGAGAACAAAGATTGAAACAAATAGTTGATTTTTTAACTAAAAATGCGGTGGATCCTAAAAGTGGTGCTCCACATACTCCTTCAAGAATTGAGGATGCTATAAATCAATCTGGTATGAATATAGATAACAGGCCTGTGGAAGAACAGATTGGAAAGATAATTGATAAATTAAGAGAGATCCTTCCGATAAAGATTGAAACAAAGAAACTTAAGGTAAAGGTACCTGCAGTTCATACTGGAAAAGTATATGGACTACTGAATGAGTATAAAGAGCACGAGCAGTGGTTGGCAAATGGAGATTTGGAGAGCACTATTAACTTACCTGCAGGAATGCAGATGGACTTTTATGATAAATTAAATTCAATTACGCATGGAAGTGCGATTGTAGAGGAGATTAAGGACTAAAACTCCGAGGAGATATAAGATGATAGCAAAAAAAGAAGAAGTCGAAAAAAATGAAGAGATAAAGGAAGAAAAACAGGAGGTTAAAAGAAAATTAGTAGTTCCAGGTGAGGTTATTGAAACTGGGATAGATTTCCTTCCAGGAGATGGAACTAGGAGAGAGGGAAACAAGATTCTTGCGAGTAGATTTGGACTTGCAGAGTTAAATGGAAGACTAGTTAGAATTATTCCTTTATCAGGAATTTATATGCCTAGAAGAGGCAATATGGTTATTGGTAGAATAGTAGATATAACCTTCAATGGGTGGCTTATAGATATTAGCTCGCCTTATACATCGTTTCTGCCAGTTGCTGAATGCCCAAGATATATAAATAAAAATGATCTTGCAGAACACTACACTTTCGGAGAGATTATAGCTTGTAAGGTGCAGTCAGTTAAGAGCAGAGGTGTTGATTTAACAATTAAAGGGAGGGGACTTGGCAAGTTAGAGGAAGGAATGATTGTACACATAAACTCGAACAAAATACCAAGAGTGATTGGTAAAGAAGGTAGCATGATCAAAATGATAAAAGATGCTACCAACTGTGACATAGTGGCAGGCCAAAATGGTGCAGTATGGATTAAAGGGGATAAAGTTGAAGATGAATTATTGGCAAAAAAGCTATAAATTTCATCACTCAGAAAAGTTTTGTAGAGGGACTTACTGATAAAGTAAAAGAATTTTTAGATAAACAGGGGAGGAAAAAATGAGTTACAAAAAAAGATTAGATGGAAGAAAATTTGATGAATTAAGAGAAATAGAAGCTGAGCTAGGGGTAGTTCCAAATGCTAACGGTAGTGCGAAGTTTAGGTTTGGAGAAACAGTAGCTATAGCTGCGGTGTACGGCCCTAAACCATTACACCCACAACATATGCAAAACCCTGAAAAAGGGATTGTAAGATGTTTTTATGACTTGCTTTCTTTCTCAGTAACAGAAAGGAAACGTCCGGGGCCTTCTAGGAGATCCCAGGAAATAAGTAAAGTGACTGAATGGGCGCTATCTCCAGTCATAGATTTAGGAGAATTCCCGAATACAGTAGTAGATGTGCATATAATGATCACACAAGCAAATGCCTCTACAAGATGTGCTGGAATAAATGCGGCTGCTCTTGCGTTAGCACAGGCAGGCGTACCTATGAAAGAGATGATAAGCTCGGTTTCAGTAGGAAAGATAGATGATAAGATTGTCGTAGATCTTACCAAAGAGGAAGAAGATTATGAAGATAGTGAAGGATTCAAAGCTACAGATATCCCTATGGCTTTTACTTCTAATAGTAAGAATCTTACATTACTTCAATTAGATGGCGTACTTCAATTAGATAAAATGAAAGAAGCCATTGAAATGGGAAGGAAGGCTTGTGAAGAGATTTACAAGGTTCAGAAAGAATTATTAAAGGAGACTAAGGAGGAATAAAAATGAAAATTGCAAATATAACCAAAAACAGGATTGCGGATAGTTTATCAGACGGAAAGCGTTTTGATGGAAGGAAATTAACAGAATATAGAGAGATTAAAGTGGAAACGGGAATCAGTAAGAATGCAGAAGGATCTGCAAGAGTTAAAATTGGGGACACAGAAGTAATAGCAGGAGTTAAGTTAGATGCATCTACACCATACACCGATTCAGAAGATGCTGGAACCTTGATTACTACTGTTGAGCTTACTCCAATGTCTTCTTCTGATTTTGAGCCAGGGCCTCCTAAGATAGAGGCTGTTGAAACTGCAAGGATAGTTGACAGAGGAATAAGAGAGTCAGGATTCATTGACTTTAAGAAGCTGTGCATAAAAGAAGGGGAAAAGGTTTGGGGTATATTTTTAGACATTTACTCTGTGAATGCAAATGGCAACTTGATTGATGCTTGTGCATTGGCGGCAGTTGCAGCTTTGAGAGATGCAAAGATGCCTAAGTATGATGAGAAGACTGAAAGAGTCCAGTATGGAGAATGGACAAATAAGAAAGTTCCATTAAGTGAGTTAACCCCTATAACTATGACTTTTCATAAAGTAGGGAAGAATCTATTTTTAGATCCTACAGCAGAAGAAGAAGCGGCTTCTGAGGGAAGGTTATCTGTGGCTATATCTAAAAAAGGCAGTAGTTTTACCATAAATGCTGCTCAGAAGGGAGCTGAGGCGCCTTTTTCACAGGAGGAAGTCTTAGAAGCTCTGAAGATGGCTACAGAAAGTTTTAAAACCTTATCTGACAAACTAGAGTAGTAGAATATGGAAGAACAATTTACGAAGTATGAAACGGCAAGGATTATTGGAGCAAGGGCCTTACAAATTGCTATGGATGCTCCATTGTTAGTTAAGTTAAGTAAAGAAGAGCTAGAATCCTTAAGGTATGATCCAATAAAGATAGCTGAAATTGAATTGAATTCTGATGTTCTTCCAATCACTGTTAAAAGGCCACTACCAAGGAAAATTGAGGGAAAGCTGAAAAGAGAAGAAGCAAAGGAAGACTTAGAGAAGTTAGAGAAGAAAAAAATTGCAAAGGAGATGGAAGAAGAAGCTAAAGTGAGAGAAGAGGGTGAGATTATGGAGATTGCAAGGCCAGAAGATGAAGTGGAAGAAGTGGAAGGTAAAGAAGAAAAAGCAGTCGAAGAGTAAAAAGCTATTTCTAGTATCAATAATATTTATTAACTCTCTTTTCTATTTTAAGCTATGAAACTAAAGGGGGTAAGTGTAAAGGAAGTCTTAGATTCGAGAAAGGACTCTACTGTCCAGGTGTTAGTAAAGACTTCTTCTGGGACTTTTAGTACTTCTGCTCCTTCTGGAAAATCAACAGGAAAGTTTGAAACTCCAGCTTATATTGGAAGTGTGAAGAAGAGTATCAATAATCTTAAATTGAAAACTGATGAAATTAAAGAAATTGACTTTGAGTGTTTTAATGATTTAGAGAAACTTGAAGCAGTGATAACTAAAAAGGAGATTGGAGCAAATATTCTTTTTGCATTAGAAGCTTCAGTTTTAAAGGCTCTCGCTGCCCGAGAAGGAAAAGAATTGTGGGAATGGTTAAATCCTAGGGTGGGAAAATTTCCAATGCCAGTGGGCAATCTTATTGAGGGAGGGGCACATAGCAAGGGCAAGGGGGGGAAGAAACCTGACTTTCAAGAATTTGCGATTATACCTAGAGTAAGAAACTTCTCAGATGCGAATTTTATTATGAAACATGCTTATAAGGTTTGTGGGGAGAGGCTAAAGTTAAGAGTGGGGAGGTGGGGGATAAGTGATGAGCATGGATGGGTGACTAACTTAAGTAATGAGGAAACTGTTGAAGTGCTAGACGAAACTAGGGAAGAGATAACTTCACAGCTTGGTTATAAAATTGAAATAGGATTGGATGCAGCTGCTTCTGAATTTTTTACTGGTTTTCTTTATAATTATAAAAACCCTTCAAAAAGATTAAAGCCGGCAGCGCAAGTTGAATACATCTCTGGACTGGCTGAAAAATATAGAATTGGATATTTAGAGGATGCATTAGAAGAGGGAGCTTTTAACGACTTTAAGGTTCTAAGGAGAAAGATTAACAGGATGAGACCTTGTTTAATTGTTGGTGATGATTTAACAGCTACTCAGATTTCAAGAACAGAGAAAGCGATAAAGCAGGGATCAATAAATTCTATGATAGTTAAAGTTAATCAAAATGGAAGTTTGTTAGAAGTGAAGAAAATTATGGATTTATGTAAGAGGTACGAAATAGCGACAGTGTTTTCCCATAGATCTGGAGAAACTTCAGATTTTACAATTGCAGATTTAGCTTTTGCCTGGAAGGCTGACTTTGTAAAGTTCGGTGTGGCTGGAAGGGAAAGAGAAGCAAAGCTTAAGCGGTTGATAGAGATTGAGAAGGAGTTGTAGACTCAGTTTTTGACAAAGCGAGCATAAAGTAAGGGATTAATAATCTTTCACATCGAGTTCTAACTTTTCCAACAGAACTCCTATAATATCTTTCTTTAGTCAATTCTTCTTTAGAGATATACCCGTCCTTAACACATTTGGTGACTATTTTTTCTCCTAAGTTTGCAATTAGGGAGGGCTGTCTAACTCCGTGGCCATTGTTTGGGAATAAAGTATCTAAGATATCACAAACCCTTCTTCCGTCCAGGGCCTCAGTGTGGTCAAAAACGTGTAATTCTTTTTCTCTTGGAGAATAAGAGTGCCATTGCGCTCTGACTTCTGGATTAGTCAGGTAAATATCTGGTAACCTTGTAATGCAGTCAGGATAGACTTTATTAAGAGTGCTTCTAATTAAGGCCATCCTCCTAGTCAAAGGAGTGGTATTATGATAGTTTCTTGCTGGATCTACCATCTCCTTGGAAGAAATAATTGATTTAAAAATCTTTCTGAGCTAAAAATGAGTAGATTGAATGAGACTTTGTAGGCCTCATATCAAAGTTGTCGGGAACTAAAGCGTAAATCACTTCACGGTAAGTCTTCCCGTTTTCTGAGTAAGGAGAGTCCATAGTTTTGCGAAATTCTTGACCGCCGATAACTAATCTGGCCTTAAGAGAGCTAAATTTTTGTTTTTCCTGAAGACTTAAATGCAAGGCTTCGACTTTTTGGCCAGTACATTCTTCATTAATGATAATGTAGTCTCCTTGTGGAGAAACTCTTAACATTTGAAAGAAAATCTCGCTTTTTCTTTCTTCTCTGATTCTATCTGCTTCGCTTGTAAATGCCACCATGTCAGTCTACTCTCCTGTATTCAATTGCGTCAACTATCTCTCCCACCTCATCCCTTACGTAGTGCACATCCCAGACAGGTTCGTTATTTTTTCTTTTCAAGGTATCTGATTCAACGCGGTAGAAAAACCCTGATTGGTCCATGTATATGGAAGATATTAAACTTTTAACGTCATTAAATTCAAATAACTGGCTCGCCATTCTAAGTAAGCTCTTCCTATAACTCCATTCTAACCGCGCCCTATTTTTTCTAATATCTCCATTCTTATTACAAAGTGTAAGAAGCTTTGCACCTATACTTCTTTTCATAGATTCTTTTTCAATCCCGTGTTCGCCAGAATCAAACAATATATCTAACATTGTTTGACTCCTCCTCCCTTCAATATGGAATAAATGGTAGAATAAATCTAGCTCTCTTCCTTCAGTGCCAGAATCAAGCCAATCATTAATCATCTCTCTTGGAGAAAGGTATAACTCTGGAAGAGTTTGCCGGCATTTAGGATATAATCTTTCAAGAGTTTTTTCTATAAATCCGAGAGGCGGTGCTCCATTTAAACTAGAATTAGCTGAGGATCGCTGGTAACTTTTAGGTGTTGAGACAACGGCTGGACCTGCCATTGATTAGTTAACACAGTAGAATTTAAAAATCTTTCTGAGGATAACTTTAAATACCCTCTGGGTATATATTTTTAACTTAGTCAGGTGCAAAATCCCAAATGAGAGAGTAGCTTTAACTCCTGAACTTTTTATATGCAAATGCCAAAGAAAAAAACTGAAGGTAGCGAAGAGAAAACGGAAAAGAAAAAAGTAGCGAAGAAAGCTGAAGACAAAGAGGAGAAAGTTGAAAAACCAAAAAAGAAAAAGGCTACTTTAAAGAAAGGAATAAGTAAGGAGCTAGAAGAAAAAGCAAAGAAATTTGCAGAAAAAATAGGGGAAAAAGAGGAAACAGGAGAGTTAAAGGAAAAACTAAGAGAAAGGGTTGAGGAAGAGAGAAAAAAGAAGGAAACTTTAATTCCAATTAATGATTATGTGAAATCTGGGATTTATATTGGTACCAAGGTAATTACTCCACATATGCGGCCTTATGTTTACAGAAGAAGAGCTGATGGTATTGCAATTTTAAACACGAGCCTTATTGACGAGAAACTTAAGGAGGCTGCAGAATATTTAGCTAAGTATGATGTTAAAGATTTTATTATTGTTTGTAAAAGGGAAGCGGGTTGGAGGGCGGTCAGATTGTTTTCAGAGCTTACAGGTGTGAAGGTTTTTACAAAAAAATATCCTGCAGGAGTAATCACAAACACTGATCTTCCAAACTTTTTTGAAACAGAACTAATCGTCATTTGTGATCCTTGGTTAGACAAAAATGCCTTGAGAGATGCGCAGAAGGTGCGAAGTAAAGTGATGGCTTTGTGTGATACAAATAATTTAACGTTTGGAGTTGATTTTGTTTTGCCTTGCAATAATAAGGGGAGCAAATCCTTAGGGGTAGTTTTTTATATTTTAGCTAGAGAGTATGTAAAAGCTAAAAAACTAGATATTAAAGTTCCAGATGTTGAAGAATTTATAGGCGGGAAGTTAGAAGATCAACCTAATAGGAAATAAGTTCGGGCTGGCACTGAGCAAGAAACAGGTCTGATATTCTGAATCCATCTTTGTCCCACTTTTCTAAAATTTCGACTAGATCATCTTTTTCAAATCTACAGGTGGAATTGGTTCCAATTAAAAGAGTGTTTAGTTCCTTGAGGGAGTTTTCTTGCTGAATTATCTGATCTTCTGTAAATCCCGAGCTGAGAAGTTGTGATTTAAAAAATTCTGTGTAAGACACCTGTATATCTTTCCTTTCAATAAAAAGCAAGCATTTTTCTGCTTCCATTCCTCTAATCTCATAGTAGTTAGTATTTGTTCTTTGAATACCGTCGAGAATTACAGTTGACGGGTGAGCTAAGCTTGCCAACTGACAGTTTTTTGAAGCTGAAATAAATCCTTTAAAATCAGTTTGTGAGACTGCTGTAGGGGGGAGGCTTGGGTTGCTTTTTTTATAATGATTAAACAGGTAAAGCGCAGATGTAGAAATACCCATTAGTACGACAATAATTAAAAAAATTACTACTGCAATCTTGGAGATTGGTTTTCTTGGCTTTTTCTCAGGTTTTTTAATTAGTTTTTCCTGAAGGTTGAGTAGCTGTTTTGCTTGAGTTATAGCTTCTTCGATTGTTTCATCGGGCCAGCCTATCTGTTTAAGCCTTTGTTTTGTTTCAGCCAAAGGGATATTTCTCTGAATAGAAATTTTCACATAATTTAGAAGTTCTTGGTCCGCCATTTTACAATTTTTACGTCTAGAAAAACAAAATTAAGTATAAAAAACTATGTAAATAATTAACGATAGATTTATATAGTTATAAACTGAGATTTTTATATTAAAATGTTAACTAGAATGAGTACCTTAATGCTTGTTATGGTATGATGTATGCAAAGTTGCTCGTATCTAGTTTTACAGATTTCTGAGATGAATAATATTATTTTATGATCAATTCTGTGCTAGAATGTAGTTTCCCAGCAAGGAGGATTCGGTTTTGTATAAATCCAGTTGATCCTGCTGGGGGCTGCGGCTATCTGGTTTGCACTTAGACATGCAAGTCTCTTGAAAGAGGGCGCACTGCTCAGTAACACGTAGCTAACCTACCCTAAGGTCAGGGATAACCCCGGGAAACTGAGGCTAATACCTGATAGAATATGGTTTCTGGAATGAACTATAATCTAAATTCGAGCCCTAGGATGGGGCTGCGGCAGATTAGGTTGTTGGCGGGGTAATGGCCCACCAAGCCTAAGATCTGTAAGGGCCCTTAGCGGGGGAGCCCTGAGAAGGAATCTGAGACACTATTCCTAGCCCTACGGGGTGCAGCAGTCGGGAGTTTTTTGCAATGCACGAAAGTGTGACAAAGCGAATCAGAGTGTTTCTCAAATTTGAGAAACTTTTGCCAGCTGTAAAAAGGCTGGCGAATAAGGACTGGGCAAGACCGGTGCCAGCCGCCGCGGTAATCCCGGCGGTCCAAGTCGCAGCCACGATTATTGGGTCTAAAACATCCGTAGCTTGTTATGAAAGTCTCTTGTGAAATCTTATGTCTCAAGCATAAGGCGCGCAAGAGATACTCCATGACTAGAGACCGGGGGACGCGAGGAGTACGTCCAAGGTAGTGGTAAAATACGTTAATCTTGGATGGACTAACAATAGCGAAGGCACCTCGCGACAACGGATCTGACAGTGAGGGATGAAGGCTAGGGTCGCAAAACGGATTAGATACCCGTGTAGTCCTAGCTGTAAACACTGCACACTAAACATCGGTACCTCCTCGAGAGGTGTCGGTGCTGTAGGGAAGCCGAAGAGTGTGCTACCTGGGGAGTATAGCCGCAAGGCCGAAACTTAAAGGAATTGGCGGGGAGACACTACAACGGGTGACGCGTGCGGTTCAATTAGAGTCCACACCGTGAATCTCACCAGGAGCGACTGCAGGATGAAGGT
>JBDRJD010000011.1:0-37092 GCA_043815245.1 archaeon | reverse complement strand
GTAAATGGAGAGAGATTACCTTAAGGTTTTTAGAGTCTGCATATCTTATTATCTCCTTCACTTTTTCGACTGAAATGCCAAATTTAGACTCTGTAAGGGCGACTCTTAGCCCAATATTTAAGGGTCTGCCTCTTATTATCTTTGAGATCTTCTCTATTTCTGATTTGGAGTCTACATTTATTAGAAATTTACTTTTTATTGCTATTCTGAGCTCCTGTTCTGTTTTAGCAGGACCGTTTAATATTTTTAAGCCCCTTGACCTCTTGACAAGGTTTATCTCGTCTAATGAAGCAGCTTCAAAGCCTGATCCTTCCTTTAGCAGTGTCTTAATCACTCCTGGAAAAGGATTCGTCTTTACAGAATAAACAATTTTATGATTTCCCAAATACTTTTTACAGAGCGCGTCAAACTCTTTATAGTTTGATCTTAGAATTTCTTTATAAAAAATAAACTGGGGGGTTTTCATTTTTCTTTTTATAACTTTTCTTAAGAATCTTGCTTTAAAAAGCTATGCAAAAAGTTAAAAATCACTTTGGATTAGGTTTTACATGGACTTTTCAGAAATTAAAAAACAGAATCTAAGTAAAAAGGATAGGAGCGATATTGGGGGTTGGGATGTAGAGGTTTTAGAGTTATGCAAGAAAATTAACTCTAAGGAAGAGTATTATACTACTTCTTCATGCTCAGGAAGAATTGTTTTATTGAAATACTCAGATAAAAAACAAAGCGGGCTATTTTTATTTAGGACCCATAATAAAGTTACTTTTAATAAATTAAAGAAAGAGTTAGGGAATATTGAGGACAAGGGGTTGGTCTACTTTAAACAGGAACCAGCTTTAGTGGTTGTTGCTTGTAATTCTTTGGAAAACGCTAAAAAATTATTAAGAATCGCAAAAGAAGTCGGTTTTATGAGGAGTGGTATAATGTCTTCTGGAAAAAGGATTGTTGTAGAGATAATGTCTACTGAAGGAATTGCACTTCCTTTAATGGACAATGGGAAAATCTTTATTAGCGACGAACATTTGAGATTAGTTGTAAGAGAAGCTAATAGAAAGTTAGAGAAGACTAGAGAAAAGTTGAGAAAGCTTGAAAAGTTATTGGAATTTTAATGTACTTCTCAGAACAAAAAGGTTTATAAAGAATTAGATATTCTATTTTTTAATAATTAATTCAATTTGGGGAAATTGAATCAAACACCTAAGGGGAAATTGAGGTGTAAAAATTGTAGGGTATTTTTTCTGATAATAAATAGAAGTATAAGTGGTATATAAATGTTTTGTTTTTAAAACATACTTCTTATACGGCGCCTTTACAAAAAAGGTTGACAAAACAATAGAAACTGAAAGGAGGTTCAAAAGATGGTATTGGATTTTGCGAAAGAAGCTATAAGTAATGCGGCTACTCACAGCATAAACTTTGACGAACTTAAGGCAGGGAAAGCTAACATTAAGGTTTTTGGAGTTGGCGGAGGAGGATGTAATGCAGTCACTTGGCTGTTTAACAAGGGAATTAATGGAGCTACTGTGTACGGAGCGAATACAGATGCATTGCATCTAAGTATTACTAAGGCAGACGAAAAGCTACTTATTGGTAAAGAGTTGACTAGAGGACTAGGATGTGGAGGCTATCCAGCTAAAGGAAGGGAAGCAGCTAAAGAAGCGATTTCGGAATTAAAGAAGACAGTTGCGAATGCTGATATGACCTTTGTTATTGCAGGTATGGGTGGAGGAACTGGTACAGGTGCTGCACCGGTTGTATCTCAACTTGCAAAGGAAGCTGGAAGTGTAGTGATCGGAGTAGTTACGATGCCTTTTGAGTGTGAGAAAGCGCGAATCGACAAGGCAGAATTTGGTTTACAAGAGTTAAGGGAAGTTACTGACACTGTGATTGTAATTGACAATAACAGGCTTGTAGATATTGCAGGAAATCTACCTATAGAGCAGGCTTTTGCTGTTGCTAATGAATTGGTTAGTACAATGATTAAAGGAATTGTGGAAACAATTACCTTGCCTTCATTAATTAACCTTGACTATGCAGATGTCTCTAGTATTATGAAAAATGGAGATGTTGCAGTTATTGGCATAGGTGAAAGTGATACTGCTGCGAGAGTAGATGAAGCAGTAAGACAGGCTTTGACTCATCCATTGCTAGATGTGGACTACAGAGGGGCTACAGGAGCTCTTATACATATTACCTGTGGGCCTGATATGAAGTTAGAAGAGTTTAGTAATGTTGGAATGATGGTAACAGAGAACTTAAGTCCTGAAGCCCAAGTTATTATTGGAGCTAGAATCAATAAGGACTTTGAAGGAAGAGTCAGAGTGATTACTATTATGACTGGTGTAAAGAGTCCTTACATACTAGGAAAGCCTAGGTTTGAGGAAGCCAGAAGCCAGGGAATGCCTGAGATTTCAGATTTAGGAATAGAGGTATTCAGATAGTTATATTTTCCCTTAGTCTTTTACTTCTGTGGGCGGGTCTCTGACCTGCCTGCTTTTTTTATTTTTTTTCTTGAGAATTATCTTTTTATTACTATCATAATTTCTTCAAACCCTCCAAGAGAAGGGGCTGCTTTTTCTACAAAATATTCCACAATATTGAAATCTTTCAAGATATCATTAATCCACGTAGATTTATCCCAAAAGTTTCTATAGATTCCCTGACTGTCGGTATGGCCTTCTGTTTCTTTTTCTTTTATTCCATAAGCTTTGAGAGTAGCTTTGGATTTAACAGGCATAGAGGCAAAAACTAGCGGGGCTATCAAAAGTTGTTTTCTAATCAGCTCTTCGATTTGTTTTTTATTAAAGTGTTCTAATAATCCCCCACTGAGGCAGGCATCAAATGAATCTTGCGTGAAAATTTCATTTATTTTAAATACATCACCATATTTAATCACTAGGTTTTTCCCGAATTTTACTGCGTTTTTTCTCGCTGCTTGCACGACTTTCCTGCCATTATCAATCCCTGTAATATTTAACCCAAATGTTGAAAGTGGAACTGAAGTATATCCTAATCCACACCCCAACTCCAAAATTTTTGCCCCCTTTTTTAGATATTTATTGTAAAAGTGCAAGGAGTTCTTAGCTGCCTTTTTGTACTTTTCGAAGTCTTCTTTTGTGAAGACTGGATTCATGTTTTTTTCAAAGGCTTTAAACCAGATATCTTCCATTTTATTTTTTAGTCCATGCAGGATGGTGCAACTCACCATTAATTTTTTCAAATTTTCCGAATATTAAGTGTTCGCACTTTAGTTTAGTGTGGCAGAAAGGCTGAAAGCCCGCGTCTCTTGCCTTATCCATAAAGTAAATATCATCTGAAGTTTCTTCCTCTACTTTCAACAATCCGTATCTTATCTTTTCAAAGACTTTCCTTGAGATTAGTAAGCACCCTGCTGAGGCGTATTTTACTTCATGAAGCTCATTTGAATTTACTTCTTCTTGGGTTAAATGGCGCCTCAGATCTTCATGAGATTTAACGATTTCAGGAAGAATGTACTTTCTTTTCATTTCTTCGTATTCAGGGGGGGTTATTTGTTTCCAGGCTACAGGGAGAGTTTTTGTTTCCATATCCATTATAAATTGATTAAAATAAAGCCCTGATACGATATCCTTTTTAGTAGCAAGGAGTTCTTGGATTATGTTTTTTGGAGGGAGAACATCACAGTCCATCATTAGTATGTATCCATAATCTTTCTCCTTTGCATAGTCTAGCACCATATTTCTACTATGGACTATCCGATCTATGCCCCTTTTACCAGGAGAGTTATCTCTTAAAACTTTTATTCCCTGAATTTTTTTTAATTGGTTGAAAAAAGAGTCACCTTCTGAGTTTTCTATGATTAAGATGTCATAATTTTCATATGTTAAGCTCTTAATTCTTTGAATAAACTCATCTATACAATACTGCATACCCTTGTAAGTGGGTGATGCTACTAGAATTTTTTCCATAGTCTTTTACATTCCTTCTGGCTTTCTTATACCTGCCATGTACTTGTTCTTCCATACATTGAAATATAAGCAGGACTGTAAATCTAGTTTTTTTCTTTGCTGCCCAACTGGTTTTTTTTCATAGCCTATTGGAAAGATAGCCTCGACTTCCACCTCTTCAGGTATTTGTAGGGCATGCTTAATCATATGATCTGCAAAAGCTCCAACCCAGCAGGTTGCCAAGCCAAGATCAGTTATTTTTAAGAGAAAGTTCTCAATAGCAGCCCCTGCTTGTTGTTTGCAATATCTTTTTGCCCTTTCACCATAACTTCTTTCACATTGGTCTCCCTTTGAACACACTACAACTATATATGCGCAATCAGCAATGAAGTCCTGTTGTGAAGCTTCTGCAAGTTTTGCTATTCTTTCAGGCTCGTTTACAATTATAAATTTTAGTGAGGGAATATTTCCTGCAAGAGGAGCTTTCCGCGCTGCCTCAATTGCTTCTAAGATGTCTTGCCAATTTGGTTTTTTAGTAGACATAAATCTTCTGACTGAATGCCTCTCTTTTATCGTACTATCAAGATCCATTTTAAATAAAGGTGAGGGGGGTATTTAAGGTTTTTCTAAAAAACGTTCCCGGGAGGACTCGAACCTCCGACCTCCTGATTAACAGTCAGTTGCTCTACCTGCTGAGCTACGGGAACCTAATAGAATTAAAAGAAAATGACTTTTAAATCTTTCTTAATCCAAGATCTCCCTTAGTCTTGTTTCTAACCCTCTCTAAGAAGCCGTATACTGATGATTGTTTGCTCCCTTTTATAAGTTTTACAAGCGCCTGTGTTGCATTTTCCATATCTTCTGCCTGTCCAATGATGCTTACTGTGTTGTCGTGTAGAGAAATATAACATGCAGAGAGTTCTTCCATTGTCTTACGTGTTTTGCCTTTTCTTCCCACTATTCTTGCACGAATCTCCGCTAGATTACTTCTCCTAGTGAAATCCTTGATGTTTAGGTGTTCAATCATGTACTCTTCTGGAGAATCTGTGAGAAGTAAAGCAATATTTAGTGGAAAGTCCGAGTCAATTGCTTCAAATACCTTGACGGCAAAGTACTCATTTGTTTCATTTCCAGAAATGTTTATATTATGCCCCCTTAGAGTAAGCTTGACTTTAAGCTTTTTTTCTAAAAGGTTTTTATTTTTTATTACTTTTTGGATATTTTCCACATAAAAGCTGTGCATTTTAAAATTCACCTGAGACTTCTTTCAGGTAACCTTTTTTCTTTAGCCACTCTACAGCAGCCGGATTATAGTTAAAAATTATATCCCCCCTATTATCATCAAATTCCCAAGGTTCAATTAATACTACATTACCTTCCCTTACCCAGAGCCTTCTTTTAAATCTTCCTGGAACTCTACAGTTGCGCGCTTTTCCATCAAGACATTTTATTAACATTTTCATTCCACCAAACCTCTGTTCAACTATCCCCAGCACCTCTCTTCCCCTCGGAGTCCTAACTCGGATAACTTCCTGATTTGTCTGATTATCTTCACGTTTCATCTTCCCAAAGTCTTATTGTTTAATATGCTACTCGAACATATATTTTCGAGTTATATATGCTTTATAAAGCTATTTATAGCAGAATTAGCGCAAATGGCACTCCCTGCACTTTTTTAATGCCTTCTTCAGAAATAATCCCCGTTTTTAGAGCCAAATTTACTGATTTTTCACCTACGATGTTAAAAGTTGCATCTTCTGCTGTGAAATCTAGTATGGTTTTAATTATTTTTTCTTCACTTACTTCTTCACCATTATAAAATGTTTCTCTAATATCAAGAAATTTTTTCCCTTCTTCAAATGTTTTACCTAGTAATTCAGAATCACAAATAGCTACTACGTCTCTATAGGACCTGTGTACCTTAACTTTCATTTTTAGACACCTATAAAATATATAAAAAAATAAAAAAGTTTAATTAGGCTGCTTTTAGCTTTGCAGCTTGGTCTTTTGAGAGGATCTTACACATTTTGCAATCACATTTTACGCACTTGCCCTTGGCCATAAATCCACCACGAGCAGTTTTTTCGATCTTCATGTCTTTCATTTCTCTTGTGTCCTTACATCTCATACATCTTGCTTCAACCATTTTTATACCTCCTTATAGTATTTTGCTTCTCACTGAATGTTTAGCTCCGCAAGCTAGACAGTGAATGAACATGAGTCTGTCTTCTTTTTGTAATTCTGTATCTGGTTTTTGACATTCTTTACATATCACGAACTCTTTTACGTAATCTTGTATTTTCTCATTAATTCGCGCTGAAGACATTTTCCTTTGTAGTATAAGCCTCTCAGAGTCAATTATTCCTGATGTTGCAAGCTCCCTGAGTAAGTATTTTAAAAGGTGTTCGGGTTTTCTTCTTAAGTAGCTGCATATTTGTGAGAAATTTGTGATTATAGTTTTATTACCTTCTACATGCCCAGATACTTTTGGGATTTCAAATCTTTCAGAGCTTTCGCTTGTGATTGGTTTTACTCTTTTATAAGCTTCTTCAAGTAGATTTTCGTAATTGTTCATATTTTCTCTTATTAATCTTTGTTTATAAACGTTTAGTAAACAGCCAGTAAGGTTTATAAATTACTTTTATTTAATATATACAATGAAAAAGGGGTTGGTAATTGTTGTAGTTTTTAGTATATTTTTAAGTAGTTTGGTTTTAGCTGATGTTCAAACTGGAAGCACTTGTAGTTCAGGAACTGCTCTGTTTAGGCTTTCAAACTATACTAATGCTCACGCTGAAATGTTAAATCCTGTTTGGGGGCCACAGTATAATAGTTTTGTATCTTGTTTATCTTATAATGTAAACATTGACCCTACTTGCACTCTTGGAGATGTTGTTTTAAAACTTTTTAATGAAACTAACTCCCATGCTCAAACTGGAGATCAAAGCGGGTATCCTTACTTAACTTGCTTTGAGAATATGCAATGTGATTATGTTGGTGCTAGTGACTGTTCAAGTTTGGGTGCTGAATATGAATGCGTAGCTTCTCTTTCAAACTGGACTAATGCTCATGTTGCGCAGTGTACTGGAAGTGTTGCTTATGATATTAAGGCTTGTTGTAAGCTTGGATTTACTTTTACTGGAGCTAGTTGGGAAAATATGAGGGGGAATTTGATTACCCATGCAAATTCATCTGATACTGCGAGGTTAGTTGCTAGAGGCACTGCTTTTGACGGGCAAGAAATAAATTTTACAGTTTATAAAAGTGTACCTTTTTGGTTTGATAAAGTAACTGCTCAAGGCTCTGGGTTAGCGTATACTACTTGGCAAGCAAGTGAAGATGGAACTTACTGGTTTAGAGCTCGGAATGATATTTTTGGGGAAGAACAGGATTCAGGGAATCTAGTAGTTACAGTTGGCGAAGACAATGCTCCTCCAGTAGCTAAAATAGAAACTCCTAAAATTGGTGAGATACATTTTTTAAATCAACCTATTAGTTTTACACAGAGCAGTTATGATGAGGACGATGAACTGCTTACTGAGTGGGATTTTGGTGATGGTTCTATTAATAATTCTTACAATGCTAGTCATTCTTACTCTACAACTGGGCAGAAAAACATAAAGCTGACTGTTACAGAGGCTTTACGGGGTGGAGAGGATAGTGATGTGACAAGTTTGTTAGTCATTGACCCGAGTATAGCAAGAAAATATGTATTTGCATATATACATCAACCAGTATTTGGTGAAGCTTTTACAGGGCAGATAGTGCCATTTAACGCTAGTATGAGTTATGCAATAGAAAGGAATAACTCGGGAATATTTTGTTTAGCAGGGCCGTGTCCAAATCAGACTGCTGATGGGACAAATTTAATTGATTGTGATCTAAGTCCGTGTCCAAATGGAAAGTGCAGTTGTGGTTTGGCACCTATGAACTTTTCATGGACGTTTTATGATAGCTATGGAAATTATGAAACTAGCTGCTGCCCTGGTAGTTATCAGCCTGCGTCTGAATTTGAGCTCACTTTTGGTAAGAGTGGGTGGCATAGGGCGGTTTTAGAGACAAGTTATTAGTATAAACCTTTCATAAAAGTTTCCAAAAGTCGTGCATCAGCACAACACATCAACCATAAACCGTTGAGGATTAGTAATATTTATAAGTAAAAAAATGTTAAAGATATCATGAAAAAAGAGTTGAGCCTTGTAATCTTGTTGTTAATTGCCGGGATGTTATTAGCTGTAAATGTGCAGGCACAGGCTCAGGGAAATACTACTATTGAATTTGTTACTTCTGGAGGGGTTTGTGGAAGTGGAAGGTTGGTGTGGTATGATGATCAGATTCCACCCAATGCACATCCTACAACCTGGGATAATAATGGGGATTTGCTTAATGATTCAACTTACTGTAGAGAAACTGTTCCTTATTGTTGTCCTTCTGGGTATATTTGCGTGTTAAACGGACAGTTTGATTGCACTAGCCCTGGAGGAGTGGGGCCTGGGTGCGGATGTCAGCCAATTGATAGTGCGTACTGTAATGGGGGCGGACCGGATGGGGGGCCTATATTATATTGTTCAGATTATGGTGTTGCAAATAATTGTACGTTAGATGTTTGTTTTGCTTTACAAAGGGAGTGTGATTTAGAAGAAAATGAGTGTGGTATAATCAAGCAGAACGCTTCTGGAGAGTGGTGGTCTTCTGTAAATCAGAGTTGTAATTGGACGGGGAGTGAATGCAAATTCCAGAATATTTGGAAGAGTACTTTTTGTTTTAATCCTCCTTGTGATACTGACCCTTATTATTATTGTGAAAGAACAACTGAAACAGGACCTTGCCAAGGGAATATGAGGTTTGTAAACTGGACTGAAAGTTTATATGACGAGGATGGAACTCTGATTAATGATGTCGAGTTGAAGAATTTTTTTAATTGTAATGGGGACAGTAGATATTATAAGTGTGGATTTGAGGAGCAGTTTAGTTTTTTCAATTTTTGGACGGCAGTAATCTCAATATTATTAGTTGCAGGATATTACTACACAAAAAAAGAGTGAGAATATGAAAAAGATTATTTTTTTTATAACTTTAACAATTCTATGTATTTCTCTAGTAAGTAGCCTTGAAGTAGGCAATAAGAGCTATGAATTAAGGACAAGTTATGCGCCAGGAGAAAGGCTGGTTGGCTGGATAAACATAAGTTTATCAAATGAAAATGGAAATTCCCTTCTTGAGAGCAATCTTGGACAAAGCATAAAGATAATGAGTTTTTTGGAGGAGAATAATATAGAACCTAACTGCCTTCCAAAAGATTGTAAAGATAACTATAAAGTAAAAGGCGAGGCTAATTCAAAAAGTGTAAACTTAGAGGCAGATTCAGAGGTGACTTATGCTTTCAAAGTTAACGGAGAGTTAGAAAGCATAGATGAACTAAGGTTTGCCTTTTCTACTTCAACTTCAGAGTCATGTATTGTTCCGCTTAGAATGGATCTTACGAGGGAGGGAGTAATAAACTGGGAACATGATAAATACTTTCCTGCTTTTGATTGTGTGGGAGATGAGGGTTGCTTTAATTCTGGAGCTAGTTTGCTAGATGCAAAAATCTCAAATATTCCCTATTGTGAAAAAATGACTCTGAATAAAAAACCAGGGTATTTAGTTAAGGCAAGAATTTTTGTAACTAATCCGAGAGAGGATATAGAGTTTGATATTCTAGACAGTGGGGGGGCCTTGCTTGGAATGAGTTGTGATAATGACACAATGGGGGCTTTTAGTGAGGGGTGGCGAGAGGTTTCTTGTGTTGTGGATGGAAGTTTAGTAGGTGGTAATTATTATGTATGTGTAAGCTCAACTGACAGCGTAAACTATTTAATAAAGGCAGAGAATTCAGGAGAGAATTGTGGGTTTAAGGGAAGTTATACTGGAGCCTTCCAAGCAGACTATGAGATTTCTGTTTCAGGGGCGAGATACAGCGGATTTCAAGGCATGGCATATAATAATACTGTTTTTGAACCAGATAATGGGAATAATATCCACACTTATGTTTACAATTATATTAAGAATAAATATAATAGGATTTCTGGAAATAAATATGATTGCACTAATGACTGTGTAATTCCTTTGACATTTTACTCTGGGCTTGCTCAAAGTTTATCTGTTAGTAACATCTATCTGGGCTATACAATCTCGGGGATAGGAACGTGGAACACTAAGATTTATGATGTTGAAGTAGAGCCTGCCAAAATCAGTTCTGGTTTTAAAAAACTTGATTTAAGCTTATCAAATTTTACAGCCCCTAGCAGTTATGGAGATTACGATTTGGTTATTTCGCTAAATGGGGAAACTATCTTTAATGAAGAAATAACTGTTGCTAAAATCCCCATAATCCACAGTATATATCCTAACCAATTTCCTGCAGGTAGCCCAGTTACACTTTACGCGAATGTTAGTTCTCCTGCAGGTAATGAAATTGTAGAGTACAATTGGAGTTTTGGCCATAATGGTGCTTCACAAGTTACTCTTGAAAATAAAGTAACTCATAGTTTTCCTGCAATTGGGGTTTACTCTTTGACCTTAAATGTCAAAGATGAAGAAGGAATGACAGCGAGCAAAAGCTTTACAGTTACAGCTGGATCCCCAAGGGAAGCAATAAATGCTACACTTAAAAAGTATAGAGAGATGGTTGATGGTGTGGAAACTGAGCTAAGCGGGTATTCTGGATGGTTTAAGGGTGATTTAGAAAATGAGATTGGATTAGGGGAAATTGTAAGTAATTTAAATTTTTGGGAGCAAAAGTATCATAATGCTTATTCTGATGAAGATTTAGTCCCAATAATGGGGAACCTAAGTCAACTAAAAATACCTTTTCACTTGGGAAATGTTAATCAGGGAAGTATGCCTTGGTTTGTTGAAAGGAACCAGATTAACTTGGATCATTTGGAGTCTATGGGGGCCGGAAGTTTTAGTGGGGGGAACTCTAGCATGGGGGAGTATTTAGATTCAATTGAAAACTGGGTTTCAATAAATGCAAATACCATGGTAGATTATAAATTAATTGCGCTTTATTATGAAGACGGAAGTATAAATACTGTTCTTTCAGTTTATGATTTAAGTATAAATATTAATGACACTAGGGATACTCGTGAGATGTACTTAGTATTCCCGTTTACTTCTATTAAGTTTAATGGTAGCCCAAAGACTAAAGACCTCGGCGATTCTACAGGAGTTACATTTGACTCTATTAACAACCAAAATATCGGTTTGTTGTTTAAAGAAGAAATTCTGCCCGATGATTTTACAGGATATATCTCACCTGAATTCATAGAACTAGACTTTGGTTCAGAGCCTGCGGTCTGTAATTTTAATAAAGTGTGTGAAAAAGACGATGGTGAAACTTGGAAAAACTGTAGAAATGACTGCAAACCTTTTTGGTGGATGGTGTTTTGGTTCTTTATATTAATGCTTGGAGCGTTTATAGTGTATATAATCTTACAAGAATGGTATCGGAGAAGATATGAGAACTATTTGTTTAAGAATCGGAGTGATTTATACAACTTAGTTAATTTTATGAAAAACGCGCTTAGTCAGGGTATGGACAAGGGGGAGTTAACCAAGAATCTTAAAAAGGCAGGGTGGGATGGAGAACAAGTAACTTATGCTTTTAAGAAAACCAGAGGGATTAGAATTGGAATGCTGGTTGAGATCCCAATTACTAAGCTTTTCAGAAGGTTTCCAAAGAAAAGGCAGCCTGCGCCCCAAATTGGGATAGAAAACAGAAGGCTTATAAATAAAGGATACTAAGTTTTTACAAGAAAAATGGTGGTCAAAATATTAGGTAGCTTTTTTCAAAGAGTATTTTCTAATATGTTCCAGAGACAGAAGCATATTAAACTTGGATTTTATGGGCCCCCTAATGCAGGCAAGACAAGTTTAGCAAACAGAATATGTAAAGACTGGACAGGAGAGGAAATTGGGAAGGTAAGTAATATTCCTCATGAAACTAGGAAAGTACAAGTTAGAGAAAAGGTAGAGATTGAATATAAGGGTAAGAAACTAACTTTAAAGCTGGTTGACACTCCAGGAATTGCTACAAAAATTGATTATGAGGATTTTTTAAAGCATGGTATGAAGAGAAAAGCAGCCCAGAAGAGAGCAAAGGAAGCTACTCAAGGGGTTGTAGAGAGTATTAAATGGTTGGATGATATGGACGCGGTAGTGGTGGTCTTAGATTCTTCTATAAATCCGTATTCACAAGTTAATATTACCATTATAGGAAATTTAGTTGCAAGAAAAATACCGGTCATGGTTGCAGGAAATAAGGTGGACCTAAGGAAATCAGATCTTAAGAGAGTTGAGGCAGCTTTTCCAGAGTATGATGTTGTGGGGATTTCAGTAAAGAAGGGTAAGAATATGGAAGAGTTTTATGAATCGCTGTTTAAGTTAGCTAAAAAAGTTTAATAAAAGAGGACAATGAAGATTAAGAATCATCAAGTAATTAAATTTCCAAGCATTAGGTGGAAAATTTAAATATGGCAAAAAAGAATAATAGACTTACGCTAAGTTTTATCCCATACTCAGAAATTGAGGGATTAGACAGCGTAGGGAGGGTAAGGAAGATATTAGATATAGTCCTAAAAAATAGAATAGTTATATTGCAAGGGAAGCTTTCTGCAACAGAAGAAGCTTCGCTAATTCAGAGTACAATGGCTTTGGTAGGAAAGATAAAAAAGTTTAGAGGAGTGGAGCTAGCAGTAATTACGGGCAGTCAGGAAAGTTTTATGGGGCGGTTTAGGCACGGACTTGCAAAAATGCTGATTGGGGATTCTGATGCTATTACAATTATTGGACCTGCATCTATAGTAAAGGAGATAAAGAAAGACCCTAGTAAGATTGATTTAATGCTGAAACGATAGCAAAATTTTATATAGTTCTAGTTTCTTAAATTACAATACCAATGTCACTTTCAAACTTCATATTAAATAAGTCAAATAGTGAAATTTAAAAATGCCGATGTCATTTACCAATTTGATATTGAGCGTTAAAATATACTCAAATTAGAAAATGCCACACCAATGTGTACACTGCGGTAAGATTTATCCTGAAGCTGCTAAGGAATTGCTAGCAGGATGTAGTTGTGGCAGTCATTTCTTTTTTTACATTAAAGAAAAACAGTTTGAATCCCTTAAAGATAAGAAGATTCTACCAGAACTTGATCAAGAAGATAAGAAACAGATAGAGAAGGATGTAAGGGAGATGATAGGGGTGGAGGAGGAAGAGGCACCTGTGATTCTCGACTTGGAGTCTGTTAAAGTGGTTGGACCGGGAAGATACCAGTTAGATGTAGTTAATTTATTTAGGAGAGGTCAACCAATAGTGTACAAGTTACAAGAAGGGAAGTATATTATTGACCTTGCTTCTACAGTAAGAGTGGGCATGGATAAGATAGGGGAAAAAATTAAGAAACCTGAAGAAAAATAATGGAAGAAACGAAACGATTTCCTTATGAAAAGGTAATTATAACAGACCACTTTGATGTTCATCAAGATTGGAGTGTACCCATTCCTGGTTTCTTCATTATAGAATCAAGAAGAAAAATAAATTCATTTAGTGAATTTAATGAGGCGGAGATTGAGGAATTCACGCGAGTTCTATGTAAATTAAGGAAGGGTATGAAAGAAGTCTTGAAAATTAATGGTGCATACATATTCCAACGAGAGGATTCTGAGGAAGGGTTTCATTTATGGGTTTTTCCAAGACATAAATGGATGGAAAAATTTGGAAGAAAGGTGGAGTCAGTGCGTCCGATTATTGAGTACGCAAAGAAAAATATGAACAAAGAAGAAATTACTAGTGAAGTAAAAATAAGTGTTCAAAAAATGGAAGAATTTATGAAAGGCCTTGAGTAGAAATAGTTAAATAGCAATTTTCTTTAATATAATTATGCAAAAGATACTAAAAGAGGAACTTGAAAGAGTAAAGTTATCTGACAAAGAGTTGGCTGAACTAAAAAATAAAACTAATGCTTTAGTGAAAAACATAGAAAAAGTGCTTGAGAAAGTGAATGCAGAAGTTTTTTTAGGGGGGAGCTTAGCTAAAGGTACTGTGATCAAAAAGAAAGTTCCGGATGTAGACATATTTGTTAGGTTTAAGCATGAAAAAGATATAAGCAAGCTTGGAGCTATCTTAAAAAAAGCTAAGCTAAAGACTAGGAAGATTCATGGTAGCAGAGATTACTTTCAAGTCAAAGATAAGGGAATAGTGTATGAGATCGTTCCTGTACTAAAAATAGGGAAGCCAGAAGATGCTGCAAATGTTACAGATTTGAGTTATTTTCATGTAACTTATGTTGTTAATAAAATTAATAAAAAACCTGAGCTTGCAAATGAAATTATTCTTGCAAAGAGTTTTACGCATTCAAGTGAGTGTTACGGGGCAGAGTCGTATGTAAAGGGATTTTCTGGTTATGCTTTGGAATTGCTAGTGATTAATTACGGAGGATTTGTAAACTTCTTAAAGGCGATAAGCAAGACTAAGGGACAGATGATTTTAGACCCAGAAAAACATTATAAGGATAAAATAGATGTCTTAAGCAACTTAAATGAAGCTAAACTTGAATCCCCAATAGTATTTATTGATCCTACCTATGCAGAAAGAAATGCTCTAGCAGCATTAAGTGTAGAAAGTTTTGAAAAGTTCAAGGTTTATAGCAAGGCTTTTATAAAAAAGCCTTCTAAAAAATTCTTTGAGCAACCTAAGGTGGATATAAAAAGGTATAACCTAGTCTTTGAAGTGCATACTTCAAGACAGGAAGGAGATGTTGCAGGGAGTAAATTATTGAAATTTTACAAAGTGATGTTAAGAGAGATTGAGAAGTATTATGGGATTAAAGATGGTGTCTTTTGGTATGATGAAAAGAAGTTGGCAAGGTATTATTTTCAAGTAAATCCTAAGAAGGAGCGGGTAATTTTAGGGCCGCCGGTAAAAATGAAGGAAGCTGTAGTTGGATTTAAAAAAGTTCACAAGAAGACTTATATAAAACAGGGAAAGATATGCTCAAAGCAGAAGATTTCAATGACAAAAAGTAAGTTCCTAAGTCAGTTTAAAAAGGCTAAAAGAAAACAGATTAAGGATATGGGTATAATTGGGATTGAGTAATTTCTCCAGAATTCATTCTTGCTTGAGTTAAATCTTTGTCTTCTCTCATACCGAATCTTAGAGGACCATATACTCCTTCACGAGGTTGTTTTCCTCCAAGATAGATTTCGTCACCAGTTTGTAACCTTTTTACGTACATATGTATGGGAACAATTGACCTTTCTCTTATAATGTAAGATCCATTTGTAGAATTATCTACAAACATAAAATTATCATTTAAAAAAATTAAACTTGCATGGGATCTTGAAATATTGCCAAAACATTCTGGGAGTTTAATATGGCTACTAGAATTTCTTCCCACCTTAATTTCATTCTCGTGGAGCATGGCTAGCTCAGTTAAATCATGTTCTATGCCTCTTGGCACTTCAATTAATATAGCCCTCATTTTGATCTCTTTATTTCTTAACAGCTAGTTCGAACATACTAGCAAGCATACCTGAGAATATTTCCGAATTTAGCCAGATACCAATTTCTTGGTCATCAAGATTACTCTGGTTTAACATAAATAAAACCTGGTTTCTATCAGATATGAAAAAGCGAGCGTCTATGTTAATCTTTTGTGGTTTGATCTTATACTTTTTCTCTATTTCTTTAGATTCACTTTCTGAACCTGTAACTGCTAGTTTTAACTTTATGTCAGATTTTTTTAACCTGTCGAAGATTACATTGAATATCCTTGACTTCTCAATTACTTCAGAGGCGGGTATACAGATTATAACTTCTTTTTCAGAATTTTCAAGCATCTCTTTTACATGAGAATAAATATTGGACTTACCCCTTATCGAAGATGACATTTCAGACTGGTTTACTGGCTGTATTCCTGTTTTGTGTAGCTCTTCTAACTCTTCATATTCTTTAGTTTCTTTTAGGCTACCTAGAATCTTTATTTTTTCTTCTGCATTCTTAAGAGTGTTATTTTTAAGCTTTTCAACTACTAGAGTTGGTTTTACAGCTATGTATTTAACTGGTTTTCCAATTTTAGCAATTACAAAGCCTTGTTTTTCTAAAGATTCAAGAACATCATAGGTTCTACTTCTTGGAACCCCAGAAATCTCAGCTACTTCGCCAGCTGAAGCTATTCCTTTACTAATTAAAGCTAGCCATACTTTTGTTTCATATATATTAAGATCAAAATGAGTCTTAATTTTTTTTACTAAATCTGGTTTAATTATCATTTCCTTTAGTCTTAAAGACGCCAATGATTTCTTTGGAACGTCCTTTATTTTACCTTCAGTTAGTAGAGAAAAACGAGTTTATAAAGCTTTCTATTTGTTACTTCTATATAGTTACAATAAACTAGAAAATTGTAAGATAAGCATAAGCTGCAAGCATTCCTATAAAGATTCCTGAGGTGATGAAAGGCATTGCAGGATAAAACTTACCCTTCTTAGCTAGTGTAAATAACCCGAATAATGCAATTGTTGCAAAAACAGTAATTAACAAGGCTGGAACTAATCCAAGAGCTCTTAAGAAGACTCCTGCAGCAATCATTGGAAAGACTACATCTCCCCCTCCAAGAATTGCTAGACTTACTCTTACTTTTTGGTCCTTTTTACTTGATTTTTTGGCCTTTTTTAGTTTTTGCCTTGTTTTTTGATCAATATAAGGTACATAAAAGCCGGCAAAAAACTTTAGTTCATTCATTTGAAACTTGGCCATTTTCTGCATAAAGCCAGCGTGCCATACAGCATACATATCATAAGCTGAAATTAGGATTAAGAGTAAGATAATAGACCAAACACTTAATATTGGAACAAAAATAGCTGCAATCCCAGGATAGACTAAAAGCTCTGTAAAATTGTGGACTAGGATATTTCTTTTAAACACCTTAAAAAATGCAAAGGGTAAGGCCACTACTAAGGCGATAAAAGCGGAGTAAGCAAACCAGTTTTGGAGAGCTGCATTTAAGCTTACACCAATTGCGATTGCAATTACAAGAAAGAACCATAGCCTCAGAAAGGTTACAGCATTAATTTTCATTAAAACTAAAATAAGGAGTACTGCTATGGCCATGCCAATCACAATGCTTATCAAAGAAAGCTCAGGTTCAATTTCAGGAGGCTCCATTCCGTAAGGCAGGATTGGACCTACAGAAATATTTTGGACCTCTCCAGTAGTTTGATTAACTACTTCTTTTATTTCAGGGGTGTAAGCGTGAATAACTGCTATTCCAATTAGCTGGGTAATTAAGAACATAACAATCAAAATTGCTGTGACTTGGAAGCTGTGTTTCATTTTCTCTTTTCCTTTAGATAGAAAGAAATTCAAGGTTTATAAAGTTTTAATTTGACATGAAGGTTAAATCACCATAATTCTTATAAATTAGTGAATTGGAGGTATTTTAATGGTAGAATTAAATGTAGGAAAGTTTGGAGGGAGTTCTAATAAAAGTAGACAGGACCTTGAAAGAATAAGTAAAATCGCTGGAAGAGAAGGGTTGAATATCTTAGTAGGAAGCGCTCCTGGAAAAGCAAATACAAATGATGAGAAAGTGACGGATATGCTGATAGAGCATTCAAGAATGAGCGGAAGAGGTAGGTTGGATGATGTCGTGGATAGATTTAGGCAGCTTGGGTGTAAAAATGACATGATTATTTACGACTTATTTTCTGAAATAGATAGGTTAGGATTAAAAGGGGGGGCTAGAGAAGATGCTTATAAATCAATTGGAGAGCATGGAACTGGTTTAGTATGGGCTTCTTCAATTCCTGGAGCTGTTTTTGTTGATCCGAGAAAAATTTTTGTGTTTGGGGGAGATTATGGAAATGCTTTTATTCTTCCTGAGTCTGAAGAACTAATCATAAAAGAAATAGGAAAAGTGATTTCTGAGGGAAAAATTGCAGTTGTTCCTGGGTTTTATGGATATGATAAAGAAGGCAATATCAAAACTCTTCCAAGAGATGGTACCAATCTTACAGCAGCTTATATTTCACAGATTATGAAGGCTAAAATACTTCAAAATTTTACTGATCAAAAAGGCGTTCTTGCAGCAGATCCTAGAATTGTGGAAGATGCAAGAGTAATCCCCCAGATTACTTATGATGAATTAGAGGGGTTGTCATACCATGGTTTTAATGTATTTCAGGAAGAAGCTCTCGCACCACTGCTATTAGGGGGGATTAAAATGCATTTAAGAAGTGCCCAAGAATATCCTGAAAAAGGAACTATAATTGATATCTCAAGGATCCATGATCCAAATAAACCAATTGTAGGAGTTTCACACAAACCTGGATTTTGCTCTATTAGTTTTAGAAAACATGGGATGAGCAGGCAACCGAATGTGATAAGTATGGTTGCGGGAGTATTTGGAAGGAATAAAATCCCTATTGCTTATGATGCTGGAGCAATAAATGACCTTTCTTACATTGTTGAGCAGAGTTATTTTAGCAGTGAAGGGGTGGATATAGGGGATGTACACAGGGAGATTGCTGATTTAATGAAAATTCCGTATGAGTCCATAGCTATTGAACCAAACTTGGAATGCGTGGCAGTTGCTGGGCAAGGTATGAAAGATAGAGAGGGAACTTTAGCAGAACTCACTGAGATTATGAAAGATAATGGAGTTAATATTAAGTTTGTTAATCATGGGACACTTCAAAGTTGCATTATCTTCGGAGTAAATTATCAAGATGGAGCAAGAACAGTGAGGGCGATTTACGACGAATTCATAAGAGAAAAAGCTGCTTAGTCATCTAATCCTAATAGTTTCAAGATTTCTAGGAACATTAGTTTCAATTCTATTAAGTCTATAAATAGAGCTTGCAAGATCTATGGACTTGCTTGACTCACCGTGATTGATAATTACTCTCTTTGGTTTTGGACTAGTGTGATTAATGAAGGCTAGTAACTGGTTTCTTCCAGAATGTCCTGTAAAACCATATATAGTGTGCACTTCCATCAATACCTTTACATCTTCATCTTTTCCTGTTTCTTGGTTGGTCATTTTTACTTCCTTAAGTCCGTCTTGCACCTGCCTACCTAGTGAACCAGCTCCTTGGTAGCATACGAAGACTAAGCTGTTTCTTTTATTGCCTGCAAATTCTTTAAAGTATTCAACTGATGCTCCTCCAACCATCATTCCTGAAGTGGCCAGGATTACACAGGGGGGGCCTTCAACTACTTTTTTACGCTCTTGGGGAGAGCGAATTCTAGTGAAAGTATCTGATAAGAAAGGATTTTTATCCTGGAAAATTTGGTTCCTTACATTTCCCGCAAGGAAATTAGGATAGGCGGTATGAATAGCATTAATATCCCAAATCATACCATTAATGTAAATTGGTACTTTAGGCAGCTTGCCTTGCCGCATAGCATCTTCTAACACTAACATGGTTTCTTGAGATCTTCCCAACCCTAACTCTGGAATAAGAACTTTTCCTTTTCTTTCAATTGTTCTTTTGACAAGATCAATAAACTCTTCTTCCATATCCCTCCTTTGAGGAAGGGTGTCATGTTTACTTCCGTAAGTTGATTCTATGATAAGAGTTTCTAATCTTGGAAAGTTAACTGCAGCAGCCTCTAAAAGGCGTGTTTTTCCAAATTTCATATCTCCTGAGTAAATTAGGTTATGAAGGCCATTCCCAATATTTAGATGGACCATAGCAGATCCGAGAGCGTGTCCTGCATTGTAAAAAGTAAGCCTCACATCAGGGGTTACATCTGTAACTTCATTATAATCTAAGCAAATAGAATGCTTTACCATTTCTTTAATGTCTGTAGAGGAGTATAACGGAGCAGTAGCTTGTTTGTAGGCCACCCCTATAAAGTCTAAAGAAATGAGAGCTGCAATATCTCTTGTGGGTGTAGTCATATAACATGGGCCTCTGTATCCCATTTTGTACAAGTAAGGCAATAGACCACAATGATCTAGGTGAGCGTGAGTTAGGATAACTGCATCAATTTCATTTATGTCAAACTCGGCAATATCAAAGTAGGGAAATCTCTCAGAGTTATGAGCTGCAATGTTTACTCCGCAATCTAAAAGTATTTTTGATTCAGGTGTGTGAAGAAGTAAGCAAGATCTTCCAACTTGTCTAGCCCCCCCTAAAAAAGTAAGCCTCACCCATTCGTCTACTTTTTCTGGATTCCATTCCTTGTATATTTTCTTACCAATAGAATTAAGGAATCTTTTTCTATAGTTATTGTTTAGATATAGGACTGCGCGAATATTTTCTGTAATCTTACTTGGGATTGCGGGACTTCTCTGAACTTGAGGTATCCAAAATGTCTTTTTCTTTATTTCCTGCAATACCGATCCTTGTTTACCAATTACCATGCCTGGTTTTTTGGCTTCTATGACTACGATACTTCTTTGTATGTCAAATATTATGTTAGTAACCTCTGCTTCAGATGGGACGATTTTACTTATTTCTTTTTCTGATACTTCCTTATCAGACAGCAGGGAGCTATCTGCTCTTAGCTCTATTCTCTTCTTGATCTTGTCAACTACTTCTTTTATTTCTCTTTCACCTTCTAGAAAGAAATTCCTATCATTAGTGTAGAGCACAATGTTTGCACCCTCAAAATTTGCACTGGAGATACATTTAGGTAGTTGCGATTGTATATTTTTCAGAATGTCCATTTTTCCTTTCCGGTAAATTAAGAATATTAATTATTTCTGATCTTTGTACACAGATTCGACTTCTTGTTTTACTACTTGTTTTATGCCTTCTTTTGTTATTGTAAAGACATCTACTCCATGTCCACTGGCAGTATCTCTTTGAGATGAAGATTTTATACAGTCTACGGCAAGTTTTATGCCTTCTTTTACAGCGAGATCTTTAGAATACTGCCTTTCTAATAATCCTAGGATAAAAGGCATTCCTGAAGAGAAGTTAGCATCATAATCAGATACCTTTACAACACTTCCTGCAGGCTCAATTGTGTACAGCTCTGTAGAACCGTCTTCATTGTACCCTGCGACTAAAGTCCCGGCTATGCTTGGAATCATAGAAGGCGTTCTAATATTTTTAAAAGAAACCATTCCGATTAGATTGGCCCCTTCTTTTACACTAGGACGTTGCTTTGTTTTTAGTTCTTTAAGTTTAAGCTCTGCTCTTATAATTTTCTTAAGAAAATCTATATCAGAGGAATGACCAGTTCCTGCAATCAGGAGGTATTCATTTATCTGATCAACCTTTGGCTCGTCTTTTCTCATGACTAGGTTTCCTCCCGCGGTAACTTTCCTATCTCCAGCTAGCACTATTCCGTCTTTACAGACTATTCCTACAAGGCTAGTTCCTGTTTTTAATATACTGTTTTTTAATTGTTCATCCATTTCAAAACAACCTACGGTTTTTTTGTATTTTCCCTGGAATTAGTAGAAGTTTAAATCACACCAAGAATTTCTAGTATCACTAAAACGCTGCCATTTATAAATATTTCGTTTATGAGGATTCCCACAAGCCATGAAGATTGCAGTAGACTCGTGCTGTAAAACTCCCAGCTCTAATTGTGAACTCTTTTTCTGGCTTTTCTCCTGGTTTTAAATACTTTCTTAGCACCCGGTCTGGAGTAATGATCTCAATCCATTCAATATAATGCTCCTCTGACATTGGGTGTGGTTCAGAGCCTACTTTAATCCTAACTCTGGAATCTCCTTCAATTGACTCTACAACTGGGACATGCTTCTCTTTTGAAGCATCTACTGTATTTGCTGTCATTAGCTGCATGTTTTCCCCGCAACAGACTAGAGTGCCTGCCCCGGTATGGGTCACTTCAACCATATTGCCACATATATTACACTTATAGATTTGGTTTAGCTCAGTCATTTTTATCCTGGTTTAATATGTTTCACACTTAACTTGGTAGAAAGCAGTTTCGTGATCGCATGAGGGGCATTTTTGTGGAGGTTCCTGGCCTGTATGCACATAGCCACACTCCATACACACCCACTCTACTTCTTTATCTTTCTTAAAAACTGTTCCTTTTTCAAGCTGTTCAAGTAGCTTCTTGTAACGCTCTTCATGGTGTCTTTCAGCTACAGCAATTGCTCTCATTCTTGCTGCAATCTTAGGATGGCCCTCTCTTTCTGCTACATTGGCAAAGGAAGGGTACATGTTGGTGTATTCGTAGTTTTCTCCTGTAATTGCGGCCTTAAGGTTTTGCTTAGTTGTTCCGTAGGTTAGTGGAGCTGCCGCTTCTACAGTTATTTCTTCACCTTGCTTAAGCCCCTGAATGTGTTCAAAAAGACGCTTTGCATGCTCTTTTTCATTATCGGCTGTGATTAAGAAAATCTCTGCAATTTGTTCGTAACCTTCTTTTCTTGCAATCTTGGCATAGTAGGTATACCTATTTCTAGCTTGACTCTCTCCAATAAATGCTTTTGCTAAATTTTTTAGTGTTTCAGACATCTTTAATTAAATTTATTTAATGAGTATTCTAAAAGGGCCTTTCATTACTTGACCACTCTTTTTTCGGTCACAATTAGTAGCAACCCCCCTATGATAAAACAGGCAGCGATTATACCACTAAACCCAGAGGAAGAGTTATTTAGGATTACATATCCTGTAAGCCCTGAAAAAGAGTTAAATGCAAAAACTGCTCCAATAATAATAGATGCTAATCCTACAAATAATCCTGCATTCTTCATTTTCCCTTAGGTAATTTAAGTAAGAGAGGTTAATAAAGCTTACCCCTCTACTTTAGTTATTCCCCCTTCTTTGTGGAATCTGATAATATTTTCTACAAACCCTTCTACTTTTTGTTCATGGCTGACGAGAATAATCTGCTTTGCATTAAGTTCTGAAAGGATATCTCTCACTTTGTCTAGCTGCTGTTCTGAAAATCCATCTGTAGGTTCATCTAAGATCACAATATCCTTAGTTCGTATCCTGCTTAGCATACTATTTATGACCTGGTTTAAAGCTAATCTATAAGCAAGTGCTATTGCTGTTCTTTCGCCACCTGACAGGAATGTATAATCAAGCTGAAAGTCTTGCTGTTCAACTACAGGGGTGAAGTCCTCATCTAAAGTAACAGTGAGATTATCAGATACGAGGAGAGCAAACCATTGACTGAATAATCTTGAGAACTCTTCTCTAAGCTTTAAAAGAACATTTCTTTCAGTGAAACTAACAAGCGAGATAAACTTGTCTGAAATCCAGTGTTCAAGTTCAATTAGATAGTTTAGTTTTTGTTTTATTTCTTCTTTTTCTTTTATTTTATTTTGCAATTCTTCAATCTCTTTTTTAATTAAGTCACTTTCTTTTTTAATTTCTGCTAGCTTTACATGGGCTTGCCTTTCAAGCCCTAATGAGGAAGTAAGGTCTTTTTCTTTCTCCCTGTAAAAAGAGTCATACTTCTCAAACTCCCTTACAGAATCTTTTAACAAATCTATATGTTTGACTATCATTTCTGAATCTTTTAAGAGAGCTTCATGGGTTTTAGATATGTCCATTAATCTTTCTTCTTTGTCTTTTAAGCTCTCTAATTTAACTTTTAAAAGTTTTAGATCAGAAATTTCGCCTTGCTTTTTATTTATTTTTTGTTTTAGTTCATCTATTTCTGCTAGGACATTTGAATATTTTATTTTTAACTCTTCTATTTCATTTTCATGGGAAGTTATTTCACTTTCAAACTTGTTGGTAATATTTGCACGGTAGACCGAATCCACATCCTGTAAACAGGTAGGGCACTTATCCATAGCACTAATCTGTTGCTTGATGCTGGTTTTTTCGCCAATATTAGATTTAAAGGAAGTTATTTTGCTAAGAATCTCTACTCTCAGTTTATCTTTTTCGGGAAATTGGTTGTCTAAATAAACTTTCTCTTCTTCAAGAACTTGTAATTTGGATTCGCTAAATTCTATTTTTTTAATTTCATCTATCTGACCTTGAAGCTGTGATTTTTCTTTTTCTAGGCTTAGTTTCATTTCCCTTTTACTTGATAATCTTATTTTTGCTTTTTCTATCTCATTTTCAAATTTACGCTTTTCTTCAATTTTTTCTTCAATTTTTTCAAGTTCAGCTTGTATTGATTTCACCCTATTAGTTGAGTCTTGTACTTTCACCTCAGCTTCAAGTATTAAATAAGCAAAACTTTCACTATTTGCTTTTTTGTCAGCTAGTTTTTGTTTAATATTCTCTAGGTCTTCAATTAATCCTTCTTTATTCCTGATGCTCTCCCTTAGTTTTGAGGCAAGGAAAGATGAGTTTTCCTTTATTCGCTTAAACTTATCTATGCCGAAGATGTGGCGAAGAGTGTTTAAGCGGGTTTCAGCGTCTTCTAGAATAATTTGTTTCATTTCTTCCTGGGGTGTGTAAACTGTAAATTTATATAGAATATTTGTTTTTTTTGTAAATTCTGGGGGGTATTCCAAAAGTGCGAGCACCTTATTTTTTACTTCTGTTACTGAAGACTCTTCCTTTTTTCCATTGAGGGTGATAGAAGCGTAAGATTGACTTACTGTCTTGCCCCTTTTTAATCCCCGTTCAATGATTACCTCTTTACCCTCAATTTCTAATTCTAAGACTACTTCTCCTTCTTTTTCATTACTTCTTAAAAGGGAGGCTCCCTTTTGGCCTGGTTGCAAACCAAATAAAGCAAACTCTATAGCCAGAAGCACTGAAGTCTTACCAGAACCAATATCCCCAGATAAGAGCGAAGAGCCTTTGGGAAAGACTATTTCTGCTGAATTGTAGCTCCGGATATTATGTAGTTTAATCTTTTTAATTATCATTCTAAGTTAAGAATCTTATTTACTTCTGACATTAACCTGTGTTGGAAAATAAGGTTTTTTTCATCTTCTTGTTTCTCAAGACTCAGTGAATTAAGTAGTGGAAAAATAAGAGAATTAAATTGAGAGGGATTATCTTGAGAATACTTCTTAATAATGTCATCTTCAAGGTCATTCATGTTTTCGGTTTCTATTTCAATTTTTGTTTCCTCAACTTTCAAGCCAGAGGTGCTTTTTAGCAAGCAGATTGCATTCTTGTCCTTAACAAACTTTTCAATCTCTGCAAAATTTATGTTGCTTGTTTTTCCTTTTTCTATTTTTCCTGAAAGCTTTAACAAAATTATTTTTTCGGCTAGGATTCTTTTGTTTAATTCGGAGAGGATATAATCTGTTGCAGTAAGAGTATTGCTAATTTTTAGTTCTACTACTTCTACTTCTTTTATTTTTAGGGTTATCTTTCGGAGTTCAAGAGGGGAGGTCTCTATAATAAGAAAACTACCGTATTTTAGCTCTTCTAATTCTTGGAAGTTGTTTGGAAAAATCGGAGAAGAATAAGCTAAGTTTCTATCTCGATAGTCAATATGTAGGTGGCCCAGAGCATAGTAGTCGGCTTGGGGTAATAAAGACTCATCCACATATTCAATTGGCAGATTACCAATTGCACCTTTAATTGCCGTGTGGAGCATTAAGATTTTAAAGAAACCTGGTGCTTGATTTAGTTTTATTTTTTTAATATCCGCAACCTCTAATCCAGATTTCTTTCCAGGATAACCATAGATCGCTACTTCTTTGTAAATTTCTGGATTTAACACAATTAAGTCTTCTTGTTCTTCAGCTTTGAGGACATTGGTACAAAAGCCTGCTTTTTCTAGTACATCTAAGAAAGTTTTCCCTGAAACTGAATAGTCATGACTTCCTGCGATTATAAAACAAGGTATTTTATGATCTTTCAGATTTTTTAAGATGGAAAATGCTTCCTTTAAGATTTCTATTGGAGGATAAGCTGAATCAAATAAGTCTCCAGCTATTAGTACAAAGTCTACACCTTCTTTTATGCAGCGATCAATTGCTGTCTTGAAGCTTAGCAAATTAAGTTCTTGGAGAGAAGGATGACGCCAAGATCCAAGATGACAGTCGCCTAAATGTGCGAATTTCATATTCCTTAGTCTAACCTTATTTTTCCTGATGGTTTCCTGAGGGGAGAAACTATGTGAAGTATATAAATTTAGTTGTTGTAAATTGATAAAGTTTATAAGTTTCGATGTTATGGTTATTTTATGGCTAATACTAGCGAGCTTATAGAAGCTCTTTCTGATGGGAGTTTTGATAGCAGTTCAGCTCAATCAGTCTCTGGAAGCAGTTATAACTTTTTAGAAGCACTTCCTCAGGGGTTTTTTTTCAATCTGATTATTGCGGTTGTTTTGCTTGTTATGGGTTTTGTTTTAGGAAAGGTAGTCAAGCTTATTTTAAGAAAAATGCTGGCTAGAGCGGGGATTAGAAGAGAGACTAAGAATAATTTCTACTTTCTTTTTTTGATAATTATTGAGTGGAGCATTTACATTCTTTTTATTAACTTTGCATTAATACAGTTAGATATTCCTGCTTTGACTCAGTGGATTACTTCAATCTTATTTGTAATTCCGGCTTTAACTGGAGCTTTACTCCTGATAAGTATTGGTTTTATAATTGGGACCTATTTAAAAGGGTTAATTGAAGATAGTAAGATTGAGGGGGGTGAGTGGCTTTCACAGATTTTCTTTTTCTTTGTGCTATATGTTTTTATGATATTTGCATTTAAAACTGCTTTAATCTCCATGGATAAGGATACTGTAAACTTCCTCTTAATTGCTTTAAGCATAATTGTGGGGATAGGGGTTACCGTGGCACATTTTATTAAGCGGAAATGAGCCAAATTCTAAGTTCTTCAAAGAAAAGTTTTTTTGCTGCAATAAGCTTGACTTTGTAGGTTTTAAGCTCTTTGTTAATCTTTTTCATAGGGGTCAGGGAGGAGGTTAACAATAGGATTTCACCATTAGTATTAAGATATTTTTTAGCTTTTTTTAAGAATCTTAAGATGATCTCATCTCCATTTTTGCCCCCCGTTGTATCTTTTTCTTTATCAT
Organism: archaeon; assembly: GCA_043815245.1. Classification (GTDB taxonomy): domain Archaea; phylum Nanobdellota; class Nanobdellia; order Pacearchaeales; family GW2011-AR1; genus JBDRJD01. The sequence continues at coordinate 10,228 of JBDRJD010000011.1, read as the reverse complement.
ACTTACCTTCGGGAAGGTAAGGTGGATTGAAGATGATTAAGTCAAATTTTTCTTTAAGATGTGAGAATAAGTTTGACTCAACTACTTTAGATTTTGGAAATTTCTTTCTTAAATGGGAAACCACTTCTTTGTCAATATCCACCAAGGTCATCTTTTCAGGGGGAATTCTGGAATTAATACAAGTTTCTGCAAGAGTTCCGGAGCCTGAGCCCATATCAAGTACTTTTATTTTTTTATTCTTTAGTTTAGAAATGTAAATTTCTACCTTTTCAGTTAAAAAATAAGAGTCTTCAGCTGGAGGATACATTTTACAAGGAGATATCGATTCCAATAGCTTGGAGCCAACTTGCTACTGTTTCGGGAACAGCTACTGTCATAATAAGTAAAAATAATAATAAGGTCAAAACTACGGATAGGATTATAATAAAAACTAATCCCTTTTTGCTTTTTTTCTGTTCAGGCATAAAGGATTGTTTTTGGGGATTTGGAAGAGGTTGAAATCTGGCTGTAGGTGGGCGGGTTTGCTGTATTTGTGTGAGGGCCGGAGGGTCTGATCTGTATTGCGGTTGCATTGGTTTTTTTTGAATAGGATTTCCTTGAGAATTGGGGTAGCTTTGTTGGGGGGCAGGTCTTTGTTGAGGTATTGGTTGTCTTGGAGTTTGTGGTGGGGGGGAGGAGGAAGTTACTCCATAACCTAAGAGTGCTGCAGAATCTTCTACATCCTGTTTAGAATAACCTGAATTAATAAAAGACTGCTTGGACTGTGCTATAGTGAAGCCTCGGTCAATAGAATTTTTCAAACCTTGGACTATTTCAGGGCGCTGTACCATTTTGAAGTTTATTTGAGATCTATATACTGTGAGTCTGACATAATGTGGCAGTCTTTTCTGAGCTTATACCCTAACTCAGAGGCAAGTTCCGCCATTGCAGAAAGTTTGTTTAAGTCTCCATGAGCTGGAATAATATGCTCTGGTTTAACCATGTTGATAAAATCTCTTAGGTCCTCCCTACCTGCATGTCCTGAAGTATGCACATTATCAAATATTCTTACACCTTTGCTTTTTAATCTTTTTTCTAGATTTTTTCTGTTTGCAATACTAACTTCAGTAGGAATAGTTGAAGATGAAAATATGACGTGGTCATTTTTGGTTAGGTTAATTGGGACTAGACCACGGGAAATCTTGTCGAGCATTGCTCCTGGCTCTCCTTGGTGTCCAGTACAGACTAAAAGGTACTTCTCGCGCTTTTGATCCACTTTTTTTAAAGCAGCTTCAACCTGCCGCCTATAACTAAACAACTGAATATCATTTTGAAATGGGCACATCTTTGCGCGTTTAGCCGCAGTTACGTACTTGTTTAAGCTTCTTCCTGCAAAAACTACTTTCCTGTTTAGTTGTTTTCCAAAGTCAACGATGCTTTTTAGTCTAGCAATATGCGAAGAAAATGTTGTGACAACTACTCCATTTTTCTTGTTATCTGTTGTAAGCATTACTTCTTCTAATAAAGTCCTTGCGACCTTCTCACTAGGAGTTTTTCGATCTGTATCTGCATAGAGAGAGTCTACAATTAAGGCCTTGACTCCTTCTTTAGCTAATCTTTTTAGAGCATCATAATTTGGTTGTTTTCCGAGTATTGGAGAGTTATCTAGCTTGAAGTCATTTGCGTAAAGCAGTACACCCTCTTTTGTATGGAGAGCCATTAGACAAGTTTGAATAGTTGAATGGGTGATGTTAATAAATTCAACTTCATATTGTTTTTTTCCATTGATTATATACTTAGAATTTGGCTGAACAGATTTTAGAGGGTTTTGTATCCTTATTTTCTCATCGTTTAGGATTATCTTAAGGACTTCCATTGTAAAGGGGCTTCCGATAACATCTGCTTTATATCTATTTCCGATGTATGGAACTGCTCCAATATGATCTAAATGGGCGTGTCCAAGACAGATTGCGCGAACCTTGCTTCTCAATCCTTTTCGGTCAAGAAGAGTATCATCAGGAAGGGCTCCTATGCTTCTCAGCTTTTTTTCAGATGTTCCTTGTTCTCTTTCTTCTAGTTCTACTATTGGCGGGAGGTAAACTCCAGCGTCAAAAACTACAACATCGCCGCCCAGGTCTATGGCAGTCATATTTTTTCCCACTTCACTAAATCCCCCAATTGTGTAAATTCTCATTGTCTCTTTTTTTGCTTATTATTTTGTAGTAAGTAGGGCTTAAAAACTTATCTAGAATTATTCAACCTACATGTACTATAGAACCCAGGATATTTAAAATTTTCCCTTGAGGAAACTAATATGGGTTAACTTTATAAACAAAAATTACTCAGAAGAAATATGGATATTCCGAAAATTATCCAGGCAGATGCAATTAAAGGATTTGATTTAGCTGGCTTTATGCAAGGTCAAACTGGTTCTGGAGGATATAAGATTAATCTACCTGCTACAGACTATATGAAAGGCTCTCAAGGAGGATATTCAATGCTTGCATATCCCAGGCTTACTCTGTTAAATGTATATGATCCATACTCGCTATACACCTCAACTTTCAGACAAGCAGCTTAACTAAGAAAAAGTGGTCAGAGTTAATCAGTGTCTAAGATATCTTCTTCAGTGAGTTCGTCAGGCTCAAGTGCAATGATTTCATCGTCTTCGTCTAGCTCAATGTCGCCAATTTTTCGTTTTGCAGATGTTTGAGAAAAATCCGGTAGCCTCATAATCATGGAAAAATGTGACTCTATATAAATCTAGAGTATATACAATATAAGTTATAAAAAATGGCAAAAGTACCTCCAAAAAATATAGATTTTAAGTACAATCTTAGTGAATACCTCGTATATTTAAAGAGGTATAAATGGCTGTTTATTGGTTTACTGGCAGTTATACTAGCGGTAGAAGTAGAAAGGACAGCGCAACAGTTTTTATTTAAAATAATAGTCGATAGGGGGGCTGAGTTTACAGCTGGCACTCTTCTTGCTAATAAGTTTATACAGATAATGCTAATTGTGGGGGGCATTTTCTTGGGGTTGATTCTGGTTAAGATGGTTGGAAAGTGGTTACAAATACATTTGATTATGTATCTGGAAGGAAACATGATAATCGATCTTAAACAGAGATACTTCAGCCACATTATACAGTTAGATCATAATTTTCATACAACTCATAAAACAGGAAGTTTAATTTCAAGACTTACTAGAGGGGTGAGCGCAATCGAAAGGATGACAGATATTCTTGTTTTTAATGTTGCGCCGTTACTTTTCCAGTTAGTGATAGTTATAGGGAGCATAGTGTACTTTACCTGGGTGCCGGCAGCAGTGATAATTATAACTGCTACTGTTTTTGTTTTGTATAGTGTTTTTATTCAAAACTGGCAGAAAGATCCTAGTTTAAGAGCTAACAGGACAGAAGACATAGAAAAAGGACAGATGGCGGATTATTTTACCAATATTGATTCAGTTAAGTATTTTGGTAAAGAGAAAGCGATTAAAAACAAGTATAATAAACTTACAGCAGCAACAAGAAGAGCTTGGATTAATTTTGAAGGATATTATAGATGGTGGGACTTTGGGCATAGTCTGATAATTGGTCTTGGAACTTTTTTCTTAATTTTATTCCCAATTGTAGGTTTTGTTAGGGGGGAGATTACAATGGGAACAGTTGTTTTCATATATACGGTTTATCTGGGTTTGATGGGGCCTTTGTTTGGATTTGTATCTGGAATTAGAAATTACTATAAGGCAATGGCAGATTTTGAATATTTGTTTAGATATGGCAAGGTAAGTAATGAGATTAAGGATAAGAAGAGTGCCAGAGATTTGGAAATTAAGCGCGGAAGTATTGAATTTAAAGATGTTGGTTTTGCTTACACTAGGAGGAAAGTATTTCCAAAGTTTAATCTTAAGATTAAACCTAATGAGAAAATTGCGCTAGTTGGACATTCAGGTTGTGGAAAAACTACTTTGGTGAAATTGTTATATAGGTTTTATGATGTTGAAGAAGGAGCAATTTTAATTGACGGCAGGGATATTAGAGATTTTAAACAGGAGTCAGTTAGAAGTGAGATGAGTAATGTGCCTCAAGAGTGCGTATTGTTTGATGATACAATTTATAATAATATTGCGTTTTCCAATCCAAAAGCTTCAAAAGAAGAAGTAATGAAAGCTATGAAGTTTGCACAGCTAGATAAGATAGTTAAAGAATTCCCAAAGAAGGAGAAGACCATTGTCGGAGAAAGGGGGGTTAGATTAAGTGGAGGAGAAAAGCAGAGGGTTTCAATTGCTAGAGCAATACTTGCAAATAAGAAAATACTGGTATTAGATGAAGCTACTTCGTCTCTTGATTCTGAAACTGAGGCGGAGATTCAGGGATCGTTGGAAAAGTTAATGCAGGGAAGAACTTCGATTATAATTGCGCATAGGCTTTCTACTATTATGAAAGCTGATAGGATAATAGTTATGCGCAGAGGAAGAATAGTTCAGCAGGGAAGCCATAACCAACTGATTAAACAGCCGGGAGAGTATCAGAAGCTGTGGAATTTACAGAAGGGGGGATATATTAAATGAGAAACGTAAAATATAAGCCAGTCATAAGAAGGGTTAGGAAGAAGGAACTAAAAGAGGTAGTCAGGATTCTGAAGAGTGAGTCTGCAAAAGAGCCTTATCTGGAAAAATGGACCAATAGCACAGCTATAAAGAAAGTTAAAGAGTATATTAAAGATAGAAATGAGATTTATGTGGCTGTAGTAGGAGATGAGATGGTGGGTTTTACTATTGTGAGGAAGGAAGTGGGGTGGAATAGGGGGAAGTTGATTATTAATGAGCTTTTTATAAAAGAGGATTATCAAAGAAAAGGAATAGGTAAGCTTTTGGTTAAGAAGATTGAACGAAAATACCAGAGTAAAGTTGGAGCAATGTTCCTAACTACAAGCAGAGATGCAAAAGCTTATCGCTTTTACAAAACTTTGGGCTTTCAAGAAAGCCGAAAAACTGCCTTTATGGCAAAGAGGTTATGAAGAGAGGTTGAAATGGTAAAAGGAGCTTGGATACAACTTTCTAAAAAAGATTTTGATGAATTGCTAAAGAGGTATAATATAGGCAAATATAAGAAAAAAGAGCATGCAGATTGGGCTCTAGGAAATACTGTTTATTTTTTTCAGACTACAAGAGGATGGTATGTTCTAAAAATGTTTGAAGAGAGAGATACTGACTTTTTAAAATTTGAAGTTAAAACTATGGAGTATATTGAAAAAAAAGGCATTCCAGGTGCTAAGATAATAAAAAATAAGAAAGGTGGAAGTCTAACCCTGTTTAAAGAAAAATACTCGTTAATTCAGAAGTATGTAGATGGAAAGGCGCCTACTAAGAAATTTACAAGGAAGCTTGTTAAAGATATGGCTAAGAACATAGCCTTAATGGACAAATATTTAATGAGGTTAAAGATGACTGGGAAGCATGCTTGGAAGAAGAACTATCAGTTTATGCCCGCTTCAAAATGGCACAAAGGAAATATTGAGATGATTAAGGGGATTGATTTTAGGTATCATGAAAAGAAACTAGTAGAAGATATGAAGAAAATTAAAAAATCTAAGTTAAGAAGAAGTTTTATTCACTCAGACATTTGTGGAAGCAATTATGTAACGAAGAATGACAAGCTGGTAGCGTTTGTGGATTGGGATGACTTGCATGAAGATTACTTAATGTACGAAGTAGCTGTTTTTATTGGGCACGCTTTTGTTGGGAGGGGGGAGATAAATGTAAATCAGTTAAAGTTTTTCTTAAAAGAGTACCAAGAGTATTTTAAGTTTAATGAAGAGGAAAAAAAGGCATGCTACTACTTTGTGCTCTATAGATACTTATCGGGAGCCGCTTGGCTTTCTAAGCATGCGAAGAGGCATGGGAATAACAATAATAAAGAGGTTAAAGTTGGGATAAATTATATGGTAAATGCGTATAAAACTTTAAGAAAAGTTCAGATTAAGGAGTTTATAAGTTGGTTTTAAGATGAAAGTAAAAATAATAAGGGGGAGAGATATGCCTCAAAAATTGTTTGATATGATTAATAATCAAAGAATTAAAGAGTATGGGGAGGGAATAAACTTATTTGAGAGAAGATACCACATAAGTACACTTTTCTTTTTTGTAGAGGATAAAAAGAGTATTGTGGCTTTTGGATTCTTGAAAAATGTGGCAATGGATTATCAAGGAGAGGGATACAACATAAAGGGGATTGGGGGAATTATGTCTGTGAAAAAAGAAAGAGGATATGGGAAAATATTAGTTGAAGCCATGATTAAATATCTTAAGAAAACAGGTAAGACTGGATTAGGATTTTGTGGAAGAAAAAATACAAAGTTTTATGAAAAATCGGGATTAAAGTCAAAAAAAGATTTTAACAAAAGATTTGTAATGAAAAACCCTAAAACTGGAAAATTAACAGAAGACCCAGATGATCACTGTGATGGAATTTATTATGAAGGTGAGGATAAATTTATCTCCAAAGTTATTAAAACCAAGTCTAGAGGGTATTATTGGTTCCCAGACATAAAAGCGCCTCATTGGTGAATAAGATAAACTTAAAAACAAAACTCACAATATTATAAGATGGTGTTAGCAGATTATATAGCGAATGAATGGCTGAGAGCATTTGCGGTACTTTTAGTACTCCTGCTTGGAATCAGGATATTCTTATATTTAGGACAGATGATACTTTTAAGAATGACTTCTAGAACTAAAACAGATTTAGATGATAAAATTGTTCAGAAGGCATCTTCTCCCTTAACCATACTTGCTTTTCTTATTGCGCTAAGGATTTCACTATCGCAGTTGTTTTTACATGAAATTGTTTATGATTTAAGTGTAAAGATTGTTAATTCTATGGTAGTCATAGTGTTATTTTATCTTGTATTTGTCTTTGTGGACTTGGTTGTAATTACGGCAGTTAAGAAAGCTACAAAAAAGACAAAATCCGAGGTAGATGACAATCTAATATCTCTTTTCCATGGAGTTTTAAAAATATCTCTGATTGTTATAGCAATCCTTTATGTTCTTGCTTTATGGGGGGTCCAAATCACGCCCTTGTTGGCGGGATTAGGAATTGCAGGATTAGCTATTGCGCTGGCATTACAGCCAATTTTAAGTAATATTTTTTCAGGAGCGGCGATTGTTCTTGACAAAACAGTAAGGGTGGGTGACTTAGTTTATTTGGACCAGAACACAAAAGGAAGAATAGACAAAGTTAATTTGAGGTCTACAAGGATAGTTACATTTGACAACGAGCTTATAATTGTTCCAAATAACAAGCTGGCAGATAGCATGATTCAAAATGTGGCTCTTCCTGAACCTAAGTCGAGAGTAGTTGTTCCTTTTTCAGTAGCTTATGGTTCTAAGATAGAGAAAGTTAAGAAAGTGGTTCTTGATGAAGTTAAAAAAATTGAGCATGTAGAAAGGGACCCAGAACCATTAGTAAGGTTCTTGGAAATGGGCGATTCAAGCTTAAATTTTAAAGCTTATTTTTATGTGGATTCTTTTGAAAATAGGTTTAAGGCTATAGATGAGGCAAACACTAAGATTTACAATGCATTAAATAAGAATAAGATAACTATCCCTTTCCCACAGTTGGATGTACATTTGAAGAAGAAATGAGAAGAGAAAAAGAGATGTATAAACCTAAGAAGAAATTTATGAAACTAGCAATTGCAGAAGCAAAGAAATATAATAAAAAAATTAATGCTCTTCCAATTGGAGCAGTAGTAGTGAGAGATGATAAAGTTATTGCAAAAAGCGGGCAGACAAGTGTATATCTCCATGACCCTTCAGGTCACGCAGAGATAGCTGCAATAAGAATTGCTGGGAAAAAATTAAAAACTAATTTCCTCCATGATTGCATACTTTATAGCACTAATGAGCCTTGCATAATGTGTGCGGGCGCTTGCGTTTGGAGCGGTATAAAAGGAATTGTTTATGGTGCTAATATTAAAGATATGGAAGAATTTTGGGTTAAAAAAAAGAAAATTAAAAAATCTAAATTTAGAATGATTTATATTAAAAATAAATATGTTTTGAAAAAAAGTAAACCTAAAAATACATTTTTCTTGATAGAAGATTTTATGAGGGATGAATGTAAAGCTTTATTTAAGTATTCACCAAATCCTTACAAAAAATAAAAATGCCAATAGGAAACAAATTTCTCAAAGCTTGCCAGGAATGTAAAGGGAAGTGCTGTAAAATGGGGGGGCCTGACTTTTCTAAGGCTGAAATGGAAAAGGTTCTAAAAGCAGGACATAAAAACTTTTTTGTTAAAGTGAGCGGAAATCACTATGAACTAAAAAGTAAAGGGGGAGTCTGCCCGTATTTGAAAAATAATTTTTCTTGTAAGATTCATAAAGTGAGGCCTTTAATGTGTATCTGCTGGCCAGCTGTCCCAATTTTAAATGGAAAAAAGAAATTATATATGGTGGAGTGTAATTTTACTAAACTATTATCTGAAAAGCAAAAAAAGAGATTAGTAAAGCGAGCCTTGAAGCTTGATAATGAAGTTAATTCTGGGGAGACAAAATTGCCTGCTAAAGATATTGAGTTAGTAAATAAGAGATTTAGGGGTTTTAAGAAGAAAAGAATTAAATAATCTGAATTCTAGGATTTGTCATGAAAAGGCCGGTGAGAATATTGAGTTTAGTTTTTTTAGGGTTAGGAATTATCTTAGTATTAAATGCATTTACTGGTTTAACTGGATTTGCCATTGTGGGGGAGCTTGCAGTAGAGGCTAGTGTGATGATTGGAGTGGCGTTTATTGTAGGAGGGATAGTTGGATTGGTACTGTCTGGGAAAGTGGAGGATACACGAAGAAGATTTGAGAGAGGTGAGCTTGAAAAGATATTCTTTGAAGATGAAAAAGGAAATATTTTAGTAAATGATTTTAAAGGGGAGTTAAATAAAGAGGGAGTCCCATACAGGGCGAGAGCTTCTGAAGCATTAGAGATATTACGGAAATATAAAGGAAATCCGGACGAAGCAGAAGTATTGCAGGAAGTTTTAGAACCATATATTGCTGCTGCCCGGCATCAAAGAGATTCCCATGTTGGGGAAGAGATAAAACCAAATTCTGAAGTTGGAATGGCTGACCAATTTTTAAAGGACTGGGATCCTAATTATAGGCCATTGAATGGGGGAAGAGTCCCACCAATTCCTTTAGATTATGTTGGAAAGGAGTATGTGTTAGTTAGACACTATACAACAAGATCAAGGGCAGATAGGATAGAGAAAGAAGGCAAATTAGGGGGCGAAGGATCACCTAAAAATCTAGACCAGGGAAGAATATTCCTTGAGCCTGCAAGCAGTCCTGTTTTGTCTCAACAAGAGTTTGTAGAGAAATACGCCTTAAGCAATAGTCATCTCGGAGAGGCATATGTTGAATTTTTAGTTCCAGCTGATATGTTGGAAGATCAGATAAATCCGAGGCATGGGAAAAAGGAGCATTATATTAAAGCAACAGAATCTGAAAAAGGGGTGCCCGTTTATAGGATTAGAAGCGAGACAAAAAAAGTTAGGAAACGATAAATTATTTCTTAGTAGCGTCACCGATATCGTAAATTGTGAACTCCACAGAAGAATCAGAAAGTCTTTCTTCTATAATTGGTTGAACTTTTCCCCAATCTAGCTTGCCATAACCACATCCAATTTTAGGTAGTGCGCATGAATCCATACCTTCTTTTTCTAGCAATTTTCTTAAGCCTCTAAGAGCGTGATTTACAAAGGGGAGTTCGGCATGATAAAGATCAGGCTGTGTAGCGAGGTAAGCCACATAAGGGAAAGTGTTGGTGCACAATACAACCTCACCTGGTTTGAATCCTTTTCTTCTTAATTTCTTAAATTCCTTATAAGATTCCGGCATTGCTTCATTGAGCTGTTTTGCTACACCTGTAGCCATATCTTCAATACCATAAGCAGCTACACCATGGGCTATAACATCTGCATGGGTTAGTAAAAGGTCTCCTGTCTGATATTTAATCGGCATTTTCTACTCCTTGTTTTTTAAATTGCAATCTAAAAAAATCTACATTGCTTCCTTCTATTAAACTTACTAAATTTTGTAATCTTTCTGATTCCATTTTTTCTATTATTTTTGAAATATCCTCTTCGCTAGTGTTAGTTCCTAAGCAAAAGACAGGAACACCGATGATTAAGGAATATCTAAGTGGGAATATATCGTGGCCTGCTTCTTGTAATTCCATTTCAG
>JBDRJD010000010.1:0-2023 GCA_043815245.1 archaeon | reverse complement strand
AATCTTAGAGGTGGCCAAATGATTTTAGGTGGGGGGCTGAATGGTGGGTTGTATGTAGACCCAAAAGTCGAGCGTGCAATCGAAATACTAGAACAAAAGCTTGCAGCTTAAGGTTTAAAAACCTAAAATCCTAAAGATAATAATGGCCGGGAAAAAGAGGAAACAAGAAAAAAATCCATTTAAAAAATTCTGGAACTTTGTCTGGTATGAAGACTCACTAGCAAGCTGGATAGTATCATTAATCCTGGCTTTCATAATTGTGAAGTTTATTTTCTTTCCACTACTCTCACTAACATTCAATACTTCACTTCCATTAGTAGTAGTCGAGTCATGTAGTATGTATCATGAAGGAAACTTTAATTCCTGGTTAGAGGAAAACTCAGAGTGGTATGTTGACTTTGGACTAAGCGAAGAACAGATTCAAGGCTGGCATTTCAAAAACGGGTTAAATAAAGGGGATATAATCCTAGTACACGGCTGGGGAAAGTTAAATCTAGGGGAAATAATTATTTTCAATGGGGGCCAGTCACACCCAATAATTCATAGAGTAATTTCAGGGGAAACAGACAGCAATCACATTTACTATTCAACAAAAGGGGACAACAATCCCGGGCAGCTCACAGTGGAAGAAAAAATACCCGGGGCTGAAATCGTGGGAAGAGCCCTGATAAGAGTACCCTACATAGGCTGGATAAAGCTATTCTTTGTTGACATTCTTCGGGGAAGACCTATTTCTGGCTGTTAGGAAAAGATTTATAAAGCATTGGGAATAAACAAGACTCATGGAATTTTGTCCAAAATGTGGATCAGTATTAGTAGAAAAGAGGAAAAACTTTGGATGCGCCAGATGCAGTTACAAGCCTAAAGGGAAAGTTAAGATTGAAGCTAGAGAAATAATGGTTGAAAAACAAAGAATCGGGGTTGTAAAAGAAAAGGATACAGATGTATTTCCCGTTACTGCTGCAGCCTGTCCAAAATGTGCCCATAAAGAAGCTTATTTCTGGAGTACACAGACCAGAGCAGGAGATGAAGCAGAAACTAGATTCTTCCGTTGCACAAAATGCAAGCATACTTGGCGAGAATACAAGTAATAGTAATAAATTAATAGCATAAATTATTTGTGTTCGAGCAGAGAATACAAGTAATAGCGATAAATTAGTGGTATAAATTACTTGTGTTCGAGCAGAGAATACAAGTAGAACATTTTCACAAACTAAATTCTTTATAATCCTAGATTAAGCAACATTTATAAATTATGTACACTTAATGGAAAATATAAAAAACCTTAGGTTGTTTTAAATATGGAAAAAAAAGGGGTAAATAAAGTTCTAATAGCCACACTGATAGTAATTATCCTGGCAGTCATAGGAATCTTAATCGCTTTTATCGATTTTGATAAAGTGGTTCAGCCTCCAGATGATGCCCCCCTAGAAGAAGACACTCCCTCACCAATAATTTCAAATGATACAAATGATGATATAGCCTTATTAGAAAACTTGACACGAGAAAGCGGGGGAGGGGATAGTAGCAGTTCAGAAGAAGGCGGGGGTGTACCAGTATGCATAGAACGCCAAATATCTTACTCTATCAAAAATTTAACTAAAACTTCAGCCTGTAACGAAATGCAAGACTCATCTTGCGTCTCAAAATCAGTAACCTGCTCAATAGAAGTTAATAATCTCGACCAAAACGTAGGAGGATTATTTAGAGTTCAGCTCAAATTTTTGCGAGATGAAGATAAACAAATCCTTTATACAGAAGAAAAAGAAGGAGTTCTTTCAGGGGGGCAAACAAGAACACTAGAAGCAGTTTTCAATTTAGAAGGAGCAGATGCAGATAAAGTGATTGTCTGCCAATATGAGTCTCTTGAAGTGCCGAGGATTACTTGTCCTTAGACTCATCAATATATTTTTAAACATCCAGTTATTTACAGGGCTACGGATCTGTAGCTCAGTCGGTAGAGCACCGGACTCTTAATCCGGGTGTCGGGGGTTCAAGTCCCTCCAGGTCCATATGAATCTAA
>JBDRJD010000009.1:0-22479 GCA_043815245.1 archaeon | reverse complement strand
TTCAGAAAACCAATCATATTTTTGATTTTTAGTTCATGTTTAGTTTTTAACTTAATAATCTTCATATATCTAATAGATATCTTAAGTATTTAAACTTTTTGGTGTAATTTAAGAATAATTAATCACTTTCGGAGATACTATCTAAGGAGGGTTTCTTTTTGTTCCATTATTTCTTTTAGCATAAAATGAGTATAATCTCCCTTATCAGCTTGTTCTGAATCTAAACTAATTTTAATCAGTCTTTTTTCAATTTTAACTCCAGTTTTTACGTCAAAAAATTCTGGGATTTCCCGGATAACAGCTATCTGATTATCATCTAGGTACATTATTTCGTTGGTTTTGTGAACAAAGCCTTGAATGTCTGAGGAAATAAAGGTCTCTTTTGTGGCTGGACTTAGGCCAACAATTAAAGGAGAACCATTACGGAAAGCGATCATTTCATTTGTATTAGAATTTAAGGCTATGAATGCATTTCTACCTTTTAAAGAGGAACTTACATTTATGATCGAATCTTTAAAGTTTGATCCTTGCTGGAGATTCTCTTCAATTAAGTGCGAGATTAGTTCTGTATCTGTTTCGCTTAGGATTCTGTGGCCTCTTTTTTCTAAGTCTTGCCTTATCTCTTGGAAATTTTCTACTATCCCGTTGTGCACTACTGCTATCTTCCCAGTACAGTCTTTATGGGGGTGGGAGTTTTTTTCAGTTACTGCCCCGTGAGTCGCCCAACGGGTGTGGCCCATGCCAATTAATCCTGGAAGAACTCTGCATTTAGCTTCAGAGACCTTTCCAACTTCTTTTTCTGTTAAAAGCTGACTATTAGAAACAGTTGCAAACCCAAAGCTGTCATATCCTCTGTACTCTAATCTTTTTAGTGAGTCTATAAGTATTGGAAAAGCCTCTTTTTCTAAGTTCCAGTATCCCATGATTCCGCACATGTAAAATTGAAAGTTTAAAAACTTATAAAGATTTATTGCCTAGAGAAGCTATGAAAAAATCAATTAAAGAACTGTTGGAATTTTCTATTATGAATATCGACAAGCCTGCAGGGCCTACTAGCTTTAATGTAGATGAGTATATAAAAAGGCAGTTAGGTTTGAGAAAAGCCACTCATTTTGGAACTTTAGATCCTAAAGTTACAGGAGTTCTACCAATAGCTTTGAATAGAGCGGCAAGACTGCAGCAGTATTTTATGCATAAGAACAAAAGCTATGCTGGGATAATGAGGGTCCATAAAGAGATAGAAATAAGGGCTTTAGAAAAACACATAAAGAAATTTACTGGAAAGATTATTCAAAAGCCGCCTGTTAAAAGCAGGGTAAAAAGACAGGAAAGAGAAAGAGAGGTTTTCAGCTTTAAAGTCTTAGAACGGGAAGGAAAAGATTTTTTGTTTGAAACAGAAGTGCAAGCCGGAACTTACATTAGGAAACTGATTGATGATTTAGGGAAGGAAATTGGGGGAGCCCATATGCTGGAGTTGAGAAGGACTAAAGCTGGGATTTTCAATGAAGAAGGATTAGTTAGTTTATATGAATTTAAACAAGCTGTAGAGGAATATAAACAGGGAAAAGAAGAAAAATTGAGAAAGATATTGATTCCAGCGGAGATTGTAAAGAAAGTTCTTCCTGAGGTTCAAGTTAAAAAAGAGGCTTTAGAAAAACTTTATAATGGAAGTCCTATTCAGGAGGGTATGCTTAAAGATAAGGCTGACTTAAAGAAAGAATCTGCGGTTTTTTTTAGGGAGACCTTTGTAGGGGTTTACGAGGAGGATAAGCCTAAGTTTGTATTAAATTAAAGATGAGAGAATTTATTTATTTTTCAAAAAAAGCCAGAACTACGGGGAATTTTAAGGACTTAATGGCAGCTGGCAGGATGGATATTGTTTGCCATGTAATTATTAATGCGCTATTTCTTTCGCATAAAGTTAGAGATAACACCAAATTGCACTTGGTTTTTTATGGGCAGCCAGATCCACCGAAACATTTGGAAATGCAGGCTGGCCTTGATCCTGATTTGGAGATAAGTAAAAAATATATTTCAGGATTAATAAAAAGAATGCTTTACAAATATAAGGAAGGGAAGAAATTTGAGGTTTGGAAAGGATTTTTTGTGGAGAAAAAATCACTTCCAAAACTAATCAATGAGTTAAAAGAGCAAGGAAAGGAAGTTTACATTTTAGATAAGGGTGGAGAAGATATTAGAGCTGTAGATATAAAAGATAAATCTGTTTTTTTATTAGGGGACCATGATGGATTAGATAGAAAAGAGTTGAAAAGATTGAAAAAAGAAAACCAAATAGTTTCATTAGGAAGAGAAACTTATTTTGCTTCACAGTCAATTAGTATCTTAAATAATGAGCTAGATAGAAAAGGGATTTGATTCAATATGCTCTCTCCACTCTTCTGTAAACCAATTAATACCTTTCACTAATCTATCATGGAGAGGCACAGCCATTATTCCAGCAGCCCTAGTATTCATGTTATCTCTAAGTTTGAGAAGTTTGTGATTGAAGTGGTGAATTTCAGAGGGATCATTTACACCTTCTTCATAATCTGCCCTGCCAACTGAGATCTCTGGAAGCCAGAGGGGAATTCCTTTAGCGCCCGCATACATCATGCCGCGGCACCAGCCTATCATACCGAGGGCTGCAAGATTATCTGCATCTTGTATAATTAGAGCTTCTTTAAGGTCTGTCTGAATGCCTCCTTTAGCAAAAGCGTATTCTTCGTGATGCTCAACGCATTCTAAAATTTTTGGAACATGTTCTTCAGAAACTCCCACATTTTGTAATAAAGCTGAAACTGCTTGTAAGGAATCTACTGGGGGGCAATACTTTCCAGTTTCTAGTGAAATTGCTCTATGTTCTTCATGAACTTTTGCAGCGATTCCTATTGTATATAATGAACCGCCCTCTTGTTTCTGAATTTTAATTGCGAGACTGTAAACATGGGCTAAATGATAAGCTGCGTGGCCAGTAGCGTCATTAGCAAACCTTGATTCTAGAAGGGGGTCCAGTCTGTCAACAATCTCTATTAAGGCTTTCTTTTCATCCATAAGATTCCAGGATTAACTGGATATATAAGGATTTGGACATTTCATAATAACTTTTATATATTACCTAAATAAACTACATATAGGAAAAGTTCAAATAAAATGAAAAAAGCAGTAAAAGTCATAATATCCGGAGCAGTACAGGGTGTTTTTTTTAGAGCGTTTATTAAAGAAAATGCTGATGAAATAGGAGTTTATGGGCATGTAAGAAATTTAGAAGATGGTAAGGTGGAGGCTTGGATAGAGGGAGATAATAAGAAAGTAGGTAAAATGATTGAGGTATGCAAACAGGGCCCGCCCCACTCCCAGATTAGAAGATTAGATGAAATTGAAGAAAGATTCCAAGGATTTAAAGAGTTTAAGATACTTCATATTTAATAAAATATTTAAAGAGGTTTTCTCTTTTTAGCATTATCACTTGCAAAGATGGGAAGGATAGAAGAGATACAAAAAGAAAGGCAGAAGAAAGTAAACGAATTGAGAAAAGAAGGAGTCAATCCGTATCCTAGTGGGTACAATAAAGAGGATTACGTTAAGGATCTGCAAGAAAAATTTAAAAAACTGAATGATGGTGCAAGAACAAAGAGCAAGGTGAATATGGCGGGGAGGGTGATGGCGATAAGAGATATGGGTAAGTTAATTTTTGCGGAAGTGCAAGATGGTTCTGGGAAAATACAAATAGCACTTCAAGATGGAGATACTTCCAACAAGGAGATGAAGTTCTTTAAGAAATTTATAGATGCCGGAGATTTCATTGGTGTTAAAGGAGTGATAATGAAGACGAAAAGGGGGGAGCTCAGTATTCTTGTAGACAAAGTTGAGCTGCTAACCAAGTCAATATTGCCACTTCCTGAAAAGTGGCATGGACTCAAAGATGAAGAAGAGAAATATAGGAAAAGGTATTTGGATATTTTATTGAACCCTGAATTAAAGGAGATGTTCAGAAAAAAAGCTATTTTTTGGAACACAATTAGAGGCTTTTTAATTGAGGAAGGGTTTACTGAAGTAGAAACTCCGGTTTTAGAAAATAAAACTGGGGGGGCTGATGCAGCACCTTTTGTAACCCATCACAATGCGCTGGATATTGATGTTTACTTAAGAATATCTATGGGAGAATTGTGGCAAAAAAGACTCATGGTGGCTGGGTTTGAAAAAACATTTGAAATAGGAAGACAGTTTAGAAACGAGGGGATGAGTCATGAACACTTACAAGATTACTCTCAAATGGAGTTTTATTGGGCTTATGCTGATTTTAATAAGGCAATGGATTTAGTCGAAGAGATGTATAAAAGAGTTACAGGGGCGGTTTTAGGCAGTTACAAGTTTGAGAGTAGGGGCTATAAAGTTGATTTAAACAAAAAGTGGAAGAGGATTAAGTATGCAGAGGAAATAAAAAAGCAGACTGGAATTGATATTTTTAAGGTAGATGAAGAGAGATTAAAAAAAGAGCTTAGGAAGAGGAAAGTAGAGATTGAAGAAAGTTGGGGAAAGGAAAGGTTAATTGATTACGTGTGGAAGGAGTGTAGGAAGAATATTACAGGCCCGTGTTTTATAATTAATCCTCCAGTTGAAATATGCCCTTTAGCTAAGAAAAATTCAAGGGATCCCAGAGTTGCTGACAGATTTTGGGTTTTGATTGCTGGAAGTGAGCTTGGGAATGGTTATTCTGAGTTAAATGATCCTATTGACCAAGAGCAGAGGTTTATAAAACAGCAGGAGATGAGGGATAAAGGAGATGAAGAGGCGCAGATGCATGATAAGGATTTTGTAGAAGCTTTAAAGTACGGAATGCCTCCCACGGCTGGTTTTGGTTTGTCGGAAAGAGTTTTTGCTTATTTGGTAGGAAAACCTGCAAGAGAGGCTCAAATATTTCCGCTTTTAAAGCCTGAAGAAGAAAAAAGTAAAAGTTCAAAGTGATCTGAAAAGCTTTAAAAAGCTCATTCTACATAAAATTATAAATAAAAGGCCAAGGAGGTGTAAAAATGGTTGATTTGATTGTTAAGAGCAAAGTTAAGGAAGCTGCTAAAGGACTTAGAGTTGCGGGTGATGTTCCTGATGCTTTAAGCAAAGTAGTTGAAGAATTATTAGAAAAAGCAGCTGAGAGGGCTAAGGCAAACAAGAGAGGCACAATAATGACGCAGGATTTGTAAGATGGCATTTTTAAAAAGAAAAAAACCAAGGTTTCCAACGTTAGCGGTGATAGTTTTAGTAGCTGCAATAGTCTGGCTTTTACAAGAGCTAAGGTATTTGAATATAGATATACCTTGGTTGCCATTGATTTTAATCATCGTGGCAATAGGAATGATTGCCAATAGGTACAGGTACTGTTAGTCTTTTCTTTTTATTTTTTTAAGCGATTTAAAATGTTAAAAAAAAGTCAAATTCCAATCCTCATAGTAAATATTTTGATTTTGCTGGCATTTGCTATTTTATCTGTTCAGAGGAAAAGCTATGAATTTATGATTTATTTTGCGGTGGTTGTTTTCTTTTTTGTTTTGATTCTGGCCACTATGAAAAGAACCAACTTTAGTAATGGCATCCTATGGGGACTCACTTTGTGGGCTGCAATGCATATGATTGGGGGACTTGTGGAATATAGGGGAGGGGTGATATATGGGTTAGTTTTAGTAAAATTGATTGAAAATGCAGACTTAATAGTATTAAGATATGATCAGTTAGTCCATGCAATTGGTTTTGGAGTATCAACCTTAGTTGCTTTTCATCTAATAAAACCTTACTTAAATAATAAAGTAAATTGGACTGTTCTATCAGTATTAGTTGTATTGATTGGGATGGGCATTGGGGCATTAAATGAGATTATAGAGTTTATTACAGTGGTTTTATTGCCTCAAACGGGTGTTGGGGGTTATGCTAATACTATGTTAGATATTTGCTTCAATACAATTGGCGCAATAATCGCTGTAATTTATATTAATATTAAACGGAAAGTTAAAAATGGGAAATAAAGAAAATTTAAATTTTCGAACTCCCCATTTCTTACAAAATGGGAAATAAAGAAAAGGGAAGTAATGCTGAAAGAGAGCTATATAAGAAGTTTATTGAGAATAACTATCGTGCAGTCAGAGTTGCAGGAAGTGGAACAATGGAGAATGCAGACTGCGACTTAATTGCTGGAAAAAGGGGAAAGAAGTATTGTATTGAGGTTAAGTCTAGTAAGAAGCCCGTGAAGTACATCACAAAAGAGCAGATTGAAAACTTTGTGATTTTTTCTGAGATTTTTAAGTTAACCCCGGTAATTGCACTTCGTTTTAATAGAGAGGGATGGTTTTTCATACATCCTAAGCAACTAAGAGATTCAGGGAAGAATTTTGCAATTACACTTGAAGAAGCAAAAGAGTGTGGGAAGAGGTTTGGGCAGGAGTTTAGTTAAGTTTATATCTTTTTGCTTCTTGCAATTTTCATGAAAATTGTTCTTATTGCATGTGCAAGTAAGAAACTTGATCAGAGTGCAAAAGCAAGAGATCTTTACATTAGCCAGCTTTTCAAGTTAGGTATAAAGTATGCTTATTCTCTTGATCCTGATAAAATCTTCATTTTGTCGGCAAAATATGGCCTACTTGATCTTGAAACTGAGATCTTTCCTTATAATGTAACTCTAAATACAATGTCTAAAATGCAAAGGCAGGAATGGGCAGGAAGAGTATTAGATCGATTAAGTAAAGAAACAAATCTTCAAACCGATGAATTCGTATTTCTTGCTGGAAAAAAATATAGAGAATATCTTATTCCAAGAATCTCAAGTTATCAGGTTCCTATGAAAGGCTTAGGGATAGGTAAGCAATTAAAGTTTTTAACAGAAAAAGTAAGATGAGCAAAGAATGTCAATGTCTCCATGAATTATTTAATAAAGGAAAAGTCTATACGTTTCCATTTAAAGAGGAAGAGATTCCTTTAAATGGCATATATATTTTATTTGAAAAAGGAGAAGAAGCCCATGGGGCTAATAGAATTGTCCGTATAGGCACACATACAGGAGATAATAATTTAAGAGCCAGACTAAAAGAACACTTTATTAATGAAAATAAAGATAGAAGTATTTTCAGGAAAAATATTGGGAGATGCTTATTAAAAAATGATTCTTTCCTAAAAGACTGGGAACTTACTCCTTTAATTCGTGAAGTAAGAGAACAAAATCCCCATATTGATTTTGATAGGCAAAAGGAAATAGAAAAACAAGTTTCAAAAATAATTAAAGAAAAATTCACCTTTACTATTCTTCCCATAGAAAATAAAGAAAAAAGACTAGAGATAGAGTCTAAAATAATTTCAACCGTTTCTTTATGCAAGGAATGCAAGGCTTCTTCGTCTTGGCTTGGTATGAGATCTCCAAAAGAAAAAATAAGGCGGAGTGGATTGTGGTTAGTTAATGAGTTATACAAGCAGCCTTTATCTTCAGGAGAAGTAATTCAGATTCAAGATATATTGGAGTCTTAGTTAAGTTTAAATATTAATGGGGCAAGGCTTAATTATGACTATAAGGGACCAGATAGTTGGCGAAAGCGAGGCTATAAAAAAACTCTTAATATAGCAGAAAAGTACGCTTCAAGATCAAATTCTGAAGTTTTAATAATTGGGGAAGCTGGGAGTGGGAAAGAATTAATCGCGAGATATATCCATGAATTAGCTAGGGATGGAAAGCCATTTGTAGCTGCACATATGGGAGGCATTCCAGAGGGCTTGTTTGAGTCTCATTTGTTTGGACATAAAAGGGGCGCTTTTACGCACGCTATTGAAAACGTAACAGGTTACACGGAGATGGCAAACGGGGGGACGTTATTTTTAGATGAAATTGGTACGATGCCTTATGGTGTACAGCAAAAGCTTTTGAGAGTATTAGAAGCTAAAGAATATCGAGTGGTGGGAGATCCTAAATTGAGGGAGCTTAATGCGAGAGTAATAAGTGCTACAAATGCTGATTTATTAAAAAGGGTTGAACAGGGAGAGTTTAGAGAAGATCTTTATGACAGACTTGCAAAGTTAGTAGTAAGAGTTCCGTCTTTAGATGAAAGAAGGGAAGATATTCCTTTATTAGTTAATTACTTTTTAGAATTTTCGCCTTTAAAGACGAGGGTTAGAATGCCTAATCGAGAACTGGGGAGAAGATTGCAAGAACATGAGTATAGGGGCAATGTTAGAGAATTGAAAAACATGTTAGAGGGTATGGTTATTTTGGCTGAGGCAGAAGAGGACTGTTTAACTGAAAAGCATTTAGAGTTATATCTTGAGAGTAGGGAATTAAAGAAGAGGAGCAATCCAAATGAAGGTAATTCAATTGTTAAGATTCCGGAAGGATATGTTGATGGGAAGACATTTAATGAAGCAAGAGGCCCTTTAGTAGATGAAATTGAAAAAGCGATTATCATAGCGGCATTAAGAAAAACTGGGGGGATAGTTGTGCGCGCAGCAAAAAACTTAAATACGGATCGCGCTAACTTAACCAGAAAAATATCGAGCTTAGGTCTAAGGGGACATACCCGCACTAGAAGACAATCACAATAATATTTATATTTCTAAGTTTGTTCTTTAAGTTATGAAAACAGCTCTTTATTGGAAAGAAGTAAAAGGGGGAGTAGTTCAGTGCCAGTTATGCCCCCACTTCTGCACATTGGGGGATGGGGAAAAGGGCAAGTGTGGGGTGAGGCAGAATATTAAAGGAAAGCTTTATTCTTTGGTATATGAAATGCCTTGCTCAATTTCTGTAGATCCTATTGAGAAAAAACCTTTGTACCACTTCTTGCCAGGGGAAAGGGCCCTAAGCATAGCTACAGTTGGATGCAATCTCTCTTGTGGCCATTGTCAGAATTATGAGATTTCGCAATCAGAGGAAGTAATTGGGAAAAAAGTAAAGGCAGAAGAGATTATAGAGCAGGCGAGAAAAGAGAAAACCCGAATAATTTCTTATACTTATACCGAGCCCACAATATTTTATGAGTATATGCTCGAAATAGCAAAGCTAGCGAGAAAGGCAAATATAAAAAACATGACTGTAACAAATGGCTTTACCAATCCAGAGCCATTAAAGGAATTATGTAACTATTTAGATGGGAGTAATGTTGATCTCAAATCAATATCAGAGAGTTTTTACAAAGAGGTTTGCAATGCCAGATTAGCTCCAGTGTTAGAATCCATAAAAACTATGCGTAAAAAGGGAGTCTGGATAGAGATTACTAACTTGTTAATTCCTGGGAAAAACGATTCTGATGAGGATATTAAGAAATTAGTTTTGTGGATAAAAGAAAACTTGGGTGTGAACGTACCGGTACATTTTACAGCATTTTATCCAACATATAAGATGGAAAAGACTAAGCCGACTAGTATAGAAATATTAATAAAAGCTAGAAGGATGGGTATTAAAGAAGGACTCAGGTATGTTTATACAGGGAATTTAAGAGATACAGAAGGTTCGACAACTTTCTGCCCGAAATGCAAGAAAGCAGTTATAATGAGAGATCAGTTCAGGATAGTTGAAAATAAACTTAAGAATGGAAAATGTGTTTGTGGAGAAAAAATTGCTGGTGTTTGGGAATAATTTTTTTTAGTGTTTTAAGTTTAGCAGCAGGTCAGAACATAACCTTAGATTATCCTTCGGAAGTATATACTGGAGAGGATTTTAGTATTGGGTTGGAACTGCAAAACTTTTCTGAAGACATATATGATGTGAAAATAGATATTAAAATTGGAGACAATAGAATTGCACAGATATTAGACGATAATCAGTGGAAGTCTACTTTTTATTACGTTGTTGATGTAGTAAATCTTTCTAAAGCAAATTCAAAAAGCTTCTCTTTGAATATTACCGGGCAGGAAGTAGGGGTGGCGGATATTGAAGTTAAAATTAGAAATTCCCAAGATCATGTGGAAACCTTTAGTGGGTATAAGACTAATGTTTCAATTCAAAATGGCCAGGTTGAGAATCCTCCTGGAAGTCAGGATAATGAAAAGATAAGTATTATTATAGAAACTGAGAGAAGATTTCATCAGAACGAAGAGCTAAAAGTAAAAGCAAGCTTCAAAAATCTAAAAGATTTAGTTTATGATCTAAAAGTATATTTGGCAGATGATGAGGAGGTAGTATCTGAAATTCTTCTTGAAAATTCAGATAACTGGCAATCTTCTTTTTATTATTTTAATGGGGCAATGGACGGTCCAGGGAGCCGATCTAGGAATTTTAGACTAAGATTAAAGAAAGATTACGAAAATTATAAGGGGGATTTGAACTTAACAGTTAAACTAAGGTATGGGGGAGATATTTTCGAAAATAGCACTCGGATTTATGTTTTAGAGAGGGAGGAAGTTTTAGGGGGGGAGATGGAGGAAGAAAATGGTGAAATAGAGAATATTTCTGTTAGTGTTGGTGAAGGGAAAGAAGTGCCTGAGATAATTTATTTAAATTCTCCGCCGAGTGATTTAGAAGAAGTTGCGAAAGATATAAATACCGAAAAAATTTATAAAACAAGAAGTGGGGAGGTAAAAGAGTATGCCCTATTTGGTTTTGGAGGACTGTGCGTGCTTATCATAATTTATCTCCTACTGAGGAAAAATATTTAGGATTAAAAGTAAAATGGGTAAGATAAATGCTTTAGTAATATTAGAAATGTTAGGGAGGCCTAAAGAGTATCTTAAAGAAACTATGGAAGGCTTAGTTGAAAAAGTGGGAAAGGAGAAGGGTGTGAATATTTTGAAGAAGAAGATTAATGAGGCTAAAGAAATAGAAGAAAAAGGAATTTTTTCTTGCTTTACAGAATTAGAGGTTGAATTCGAGGATATTAATAGTATGCTTATAGTGACTTTCCTTTATATGCCCTCCCATATTGAAGTTGTAACTCCTGAACAAATAAAGATTAAAAATGCTGACCTGGATACAATGTTTAATGAATTATGTAGAAGACTACATCAATATGATGAAATTGCGAAGAGATTAACCATAGAAAATACTATTTTGAAAAAGAGATTTCAAGAAGTACTAGAAAAAGCGGGGATGGTTAAAGTTCAAGAAAATTCTAAACCTAAAAGGAAGGTTAAGAAAGCAGTTAAAAAAACAACTAAGAAGAAAAAGAAAAGCTAAGTCCTTGACAAACTGTCCTTAGTTTCAGTAGGTTTATGTCTTCCTTCAAAATCTTTCTTTCTTTTTTCTAAGATTTGTTTTGCGGATTTTTGAGTATTTTTTCTAGACCTATAAACAAGAAATCCTACAATGCCCATAGCCACTAGAAGCAATATTACTCCAATAATAGTAGAAGTACTACTTCCTTTTTCTTCACAAGTCCCAATACAGCAATCTCCGTCTGAAGAGTAATCTATATAACCAGAACATTCTTCGTTAGAATCGCATAGGTAGCCACCAAGATTATAACAGGAATTTCTTGGCTCATCGTCATCATCATCAGAAGGGGTAATGTTAGTGACAGGCTGCGACACACTAAGTTCAATTTCAAGGGAGGCTGTCAATTCGTTTGAAACAGCTTGGAGGATTCCTGATAAATTTCCGCTTTGATTTGATTTAAAAGTTAATTGGATAACATTTTCCTGATCTTTTTGAAGAGAGGGTATCTGCCCGGTACTTAAAGTCAAGATATTTGAAAATTTTTGTGGGAAAGTTAGAGTGATATCTTCAACTTCGTCACCTAAATTAATTAGAGATACATTCACTAATTTTTCTTTGTCTTTTTCTAAAGAGAGTATTATTTTTTCTGGAGAAAACCTAAACTTGTCATTAAGTGAAATATTAGAATTATTTTCCACTGCTTCTGCAAAAACTGCAGCTGGAACCTTATAGCTGGTCTTTAAAGTAGAAAGAGAAACTTCGGTTACAGTGAATTCATTTAAGTTAGATATAGAAAACTCAACATCCTTTTTCTGTCCTGAACTTAGAGGAAGATTAACAGAGTAGTCTAAATAATTTACATTTACAGTTATTGGTTCAATTGCTTGGACAGTTATTTTGAAATCTTTATCAGTGACAATAAAACCAGGAGATACTGAAAAATCCGTGGTATTCCCTTGGACAGAAAAATTGTAGGAAAGGTCTTGCATTTTTTCTCCTTGATCAAAAAAGTGAGCATCTTTAATGAGCAGTGTGTAGTCTCTAGACTTAGTAGGAAGAAGGGCGTAAAGGTAGTATTTATCTTGAACCTTTCCTAAATCATAAATCATAGGGATGTTATCTCTTCCAGAATAGAAGTAAATATTAGAAGTTGATACGGGATCAATAAAGTTGCCTTCAATAGTAATTATGAGGGTTTCTCCAGGAGAGTAGGTCTCTTTTATATCCACAGAGATAGCTGAGACTAGGGGAACTAGTAAAATTAATAAGATTATCACCGACTTTTTCATAATAGGATTTTAAAAGAAACAGCATTAATAAAGTTTACTTGCCGATCTCCTTGAGCTTTTTTAGAGTTTCTTCAAGTTCATTATCTGTTTGTTTTGGACTGGGACTTCTTTTTGGAGGGGGGCCTCGATTTGGCATCATCCTTCTCGGAGATTGGGGCATGAGAGGCCTTGGACCGGCTGAAGGTGGAAATGGAGGTCGTCTCTGACCTGGAGAAGAACCTTTTCCCCTGTTCTTTAAGTTATGTATAAATAATCTTAGTTTATCTCTGAATATTATTCCAATTACAACAAGGATTATTAAAATTACCAAAACCCAAATCCACCAATAGCTTTTTTCTGAAGCAGGTTTTAAGCCACAGCAAAAGTCAGCTGCATCTGGGCAGTCATAAGATTTTATTTCTTCATTATCTGAGCATAAAGACTTACAGAGATAACTAGAATCTTCGCATTCATTTACTTGAACTGGTTCACATCCTGCCAAACAACAAAAAGAAGAGTCAGAAGCAGAAACATAAGATCCACTGCACTGCTCACCTGAACCGCAAATTGTTCCTTGTTGTTCTGTGCAGGTTCTTTGTACTGCTGGTTGGTTACAGCATATGTAAGAAACACCCGAACAGCGGTAATTATTTAAAACCTGTCCTTCAGCTTCGGTGCATTCTCCTTCAGTAATGCAATAGTAATTATAATCCGCACAGTATTCCGGACCATTACTCCCTCCCCCGGAGATAAATATCGGATCTTTTGGCCAGGCAGAGTAAAGAATAAAAGAGGTATCCCTTACAGAGTTTTGCCAGCAACCATCAGTCCCTTGAGTATCTAGGAGGGAAGTCCTAGCAATGTCTGCATAATCTGAGTTCTCTATAGCTAGAACAGATAGGGCGGTATCATAAAATTTGCTGTAGGGGGAGTCCAAGTTCCAAAAACCTTCGGTATTTTGCAAGTTGCCTAGAGAAATCTCGTATTCATTGTATCCTGTTAAAATGTGTAAAAATGCGTCTGGATTAAACTCCTTATTATCATCAGCATATGCAAGGAGGTAAGGTAAAAACCCAGATGGGTCTTCTCCAATCTTAGAAAAGGCAAGTGTTGCCCAAAGACTTCCTTCATAATCACATTCTCCTGATTTCTCAAAGCAGAAGGATTCAACAGTATGTTCTGTGGTTCCATCTTGTGCAGCTGTTTTGGTATTGCTTGAAACGTAAAAAGTGTCTGAAGTTGTTTTTTTGTATAAAAGTGTAGAGATAAATTCCTTATTGCATGAAACTGTAAAATTAGTATCTAAACAGTTAGAACTTATTTGAAGCCAGTAGCCAGACTGCGCAACGCTTAGACAGTCTCCTGCCCCACCATTTAATTTTTTTTCGGTTCCTAGAATCACATTATAGTCCCTTGCATTATAGCTGATCTTGCAGGTTACTGGCTCCGAGGCATCAATTTCTAAAAACCATGTAAGGTCTTTAGTTTCTATTTTTTTGTCAAGAAGCCAGTCTTTAGGATCATCTACATTTTTGTTTATATTATCAAGGGCAAGAACTGCAAGGGAAGTATCTCTCAATCTGCAACCTCCATCTGGCCAGCATTCATCATCATCACTCATATCCATTAAAGCGGACCTGCACTCAGTTTGTATCCCGGTATCATAAGCTAAAGCTAGTAAAGAAAAGGCTATTTCTTCTACAGAAGTTAGGTCCTCACACTTGTCTTCTACTTTTTGTTCTAAGCAAGAATAGGCCATTTCAATGTCATCTTGAGGCATATCCCCATTATCGTCATTTACAGTTAAATTATCTTGAGCGAGGATTGCTACTGTAGAGAGAACTATTACAAATAGTAGAAATAATACTAGTATACCACTTTTTTTCATGGTAGAATAAGAAAAATAGTGTTTAAATTACTTTCGTTACTCAAAACACTTTTGTTTGTAAAAGCACTTTTCACATTTGTTAAAATTAGATGGCATTTCTGGGGAGTCTTTCATTTTGCGTATTACGTCTGCTATTTCAAGAACCTTATCTTTTAAGGCTTGTTCAATGAAAATTTCTTCTTTGCCTTCAGTATGTTCTATTACGCCTGTTGAAACTTTCTTGTTAAACTCTTCTTCTAAAAGAAGGGCGTAAGCTGCTAATTGGAGCTTATCAGATTCATAGACTCCTGCCCGAGTTTTAACTTCAAAGGGAACCACCTCCCCTTCGAATTTAATTCGGTCTATTCTTCCGCGTAAGCCGAGGTTTTCAGATTGTATTTTATACTCGGAAAGATATTTAGGAGTAATGCCTCTCCATAGCTCCTTTCCTAAAAGACCTTTTTTGATTCCAGCGGATACTGAAGTTGAGCGAAGACTGATCTCAGAGTCCATGAGTTTGTTTATTGAACTCGCGAACTCGTTTTTGTCAATATTAAATTTTAAAAATAATGAAGAGTTAATCATCTGTACTTCTTGCATCATTTTTAACAGTTCGGTTTTGTATAATTTTTGCACTTCTTTTTTCGCTTAAACTTGAATTAATAGATGAGACTATGGCTGGATCGTTTTTATTGAACAAATCAAAGACTTTGTGTTTTAGCTGTCCAGAAATCATTGGTTTATTTGGAGGGAATCTTATTTTTTTGACTAATCTAAGATATACTTTCATTGGGCAGAATAAGTATTCTGAAATGTCAGTTACGTTAATTATTTGTTTTTCCATTTTGACTTTTTTATTGTATAATTGACAGGATTTTTCATTTTCATCTCGCTTTCATCAGGGGTAATACCTATTCCTTTATAAAAATCTTTGTCGTAGTTGGGGGGGAGTATTTGTTTTTGGCGAAAAGTCCATTGCAGTTGGGATTTAATGTAACCTTCTTTAAGAGGGATCTTATTTTTTTTGTTCCACTCAGTAATTTTCGCCTCTATTTCTTCCTGAGTGAAGTCCAAACTACGGAAGTAGTTAATCAGTATGAATAGTGCTCGCTTTCTGCCGTCTTCCATGCCTTGCAGGATTTTTTTTATTGAGGGAGGATATACTACTGAAGATTTATCTACTTCAACTTTTTGAAATTTTACGTTTCTAGGTTTATCTTGTTTTTTGTGCTTTTCTTGATACCAGTCAAGAGACTGCATTAATAGTTCGCGGGCTTCTTGTTCCTCAGCTTGGGGGTAGAAATCCCTTAGTTTAACCTTTAGGGGGTGAGCCATTCTTGGTTCAAAATTGGCTAGCTCAGAACTGTCAATAACAATGCTCGCTAGTTTTGTTTTTTCGTGCAGGGAATAAGGCGCTCTGAACAAGTGACGAGAAGATACTAAAATGATATCTGGCATAACTTTTTTATGAGCCTCAAAGTCCCTTACGTATGATTTTTTTTCCCGCATTGTAAGTGCTGCAATTTTTTCTGATAGCTTTGGTTTAATTATATCAGTTAAGTAAAGGGAGATTATTCTTGGCCATTCAGGAAACATCTGGCCTGTTGATTGACCGTGGATTTCTTGGGGAAAGGCTTTCCAAGGAATTATTAGATGAAATCCCTTGCTTCCTGAAAATTTGATTCCAACATTTTTAACTCCGTGGAAAGAAAGAGCTTCAATTATCAGCTCTGCAGAAATCTTGCTATAGTCTAGGTATTTGCTATCTATATCAATAAGTAAATCCCACCCAAACCTTAGTTCGTTTAATTGGTCAAGAGAGAGGGAGGTTGAGATTTGAAGGGGGTCTGTCCATAGTTCTTCAGAACAGTGGAATGATGTAGCGCCCTTTTTTACATGGGCGATAATGTCAGAGGGGTATTCTAGAGTATCCGGGCGCTTTCCAAAACCATCGTTTCCCTGACTATCAATGTATCTTGGAATCGTTTCTCTATGCTTGGAAAATTTGAAAATAGCCTCTTGTATATCTTTTCTAGAGTAATAAGTAGGCGCTATATTCTTCACCTCAACCATTTTGTTAGGAGCCCCCCAGTATTTTTAAAATAATATAGTATAGAGTATATAAAAGCTTAAAAAGATTCCCAATTTTTTAAGGCAATGTTACTTAAAACAGAGAGTCCTAAAATATTAACTGATGTTATTTCTATAATTTCGGAATTGGTTACAGAGGTTAGAATCAAAGTCAATAGGGCTGGTTTGAGTATAATTGCAATTGATCCTGCGAATGTGGCTTTAGTTTCTTTTAAACTACCGGCTGCGTTTTTCTCTCAACTTGAGGCTGAGGAAGAAGTGTTAGGAGTGAGTTTGGAGAGTTTAAGATCTGTATTAAAAAGATGTTACGCTGACTCCACTCTAGTTTTAAAGAGAGAGGATAATACTTTACAGGTAGAAATTCATGATAAGATTAAAAGAGTTTTTAGTTTAGCTTTAATTGAAATTGAATCTGAAGAAAAAACAGAGCCTAGTCTAGAATTTACTTCTAAGATAGAGATGGCTAGTTTGGATTTCTTAGAGGCAATTGAAGATTGTTCAGTTGTAGCGGATTCTTGTAGTTTTTCTGTAAATAATGAAAAGTTTACAATGGAAGGTAGAGGTTTAAATTCTGCTAAAAGTGAATTCTCAAGTGATGAAGTAAAGATTACGGGAGACAATGCGACTTCAAAGTACAGTTTAGAGTATTTGCAGAAGTTTGTAAAAGCTTGTAAGATTATGGATAGAGTTTATGTGAATTTCTCAGATGATTATCCGTTGAGACTTGAATTTAAAAGAGAGAATTTAGAGCTTACCTTTGTTCTAGCTCCAAGAGTTGAAACTGATTGATAGTTCGAATTTTCGTTCTGAAAGAAAAGCTTAAATAGTGTATTTTCATATCTTTATTGACAAGGATTATCCTTATTAAAGACATATGATTTATAATATGAGAGCTCATAGTACTCAAGAGATAATAAATTTTCTAAAAAAGAGCAAAGTGATTACTTCTTCGGAGCTTGCAAAGTTCTTAAAGGTATCTTGGAATACTGCAGATAAGTATCTTTTAGAGTTAACATTAGAAGGAAAAGTAGAGAGAATTAAGAAAAAGGGGGTAAACCTATGGTTATTAAGAGGAAATATATAAAAAATGAGTTTGAGTTTAAGAAGTGGTTTGAGAGAAATTATAAAAAATTAGGATACTCAAAAATAATCAAGAAAGATAGGGGAAAGTTCCCTGACTTTATAATGATTAAAAAAGGAAAAATAACTAGAGTAGAACTAGAAACTTTATCCTCTAATTTCGTTTTACATGGACATAATAAAACAAAAGTGGATGATTTAGTTTGTATTAAAAGAGATTTAAAAATTAGCGGAGTTAATATAAGAGAAGTTAAAAGTCTGAAGTATATTGGAGGGAAGGTCAGGATATCTGCTACAATAGATGAGGAAACTTTAAATGTATTAAAAGTTTTATTAAAGAGAGGAAAGTTTAGGAATACTTCACATGCTATTGAATATGCGATTATTGAGTTTGGTAAAGAAATCAAAAAAAGAGGTAAGAATGATTAAGAAAGCACAGATCACTTTATTTGTAATTGTGGGTTTGATTATAATTGTGGCAGTTATTTTTTATCTTATTATTGCTGGAAAGGTGGCAATTGATTTTACTCCTGCGAGACTTCCAGAACCTTCTAAGTACTTGCAGGATTGCATTGAAGAGAATGTTATTGACTTAATGATGTCTCAGGGAGGGTATATAGATCCGCAGAATTATAAATTTTACCAGGGGAATAAGATTGCTTACCTTTGCTATAATCAGAATTTTTATTATCCGTGTATTAATCAGGAGCCGCTTTACATTAGACATTTGGAAGAAGAGATTGTTGAGAATTCTAGAGAAAAAATTAATAACTGTTTTGATGAGATGAAAAAAGAATTTGAGCAGAGAGGGAATACAGTTGTGATGGGGAATAGTATGCAGGTGGATGTAGAGCTAGCTTCTAGGAGAGTGGATTTTATTATTGATAGGAGTGTTGAAATTTCAGGACAAGAAGAAGCAAAAGATTATGATGGTTTTAACTTAGTTATTTTTTCTCCACTTTATGACCTTGCTGCTGTTGCAGTTGAAATTGTTGATCAAGAGGCTAAGTATTGTAATTTTGAGTATATTGGGTATGATCTGTTGCATCCCGGAGTACATATAGAAAGATTTACTCATGGGGGGAATGCAGAAGCTGCAAAAATTTATTTTATTGAAGATAAATATACTGGGAAGCAGTTGAGGATTGCTGTAAGGGGGTGCATTATACCTTCAGGATTTTAAATGACAAGATTTTGAAAGTAAATCTTGTAGCAAACAGCGAGACTAAAATCTCTAACGAGATTATTAGCTCACTATATTAACCAAAAACTGTTAATGATTAAAAATGGAAGCTAGAGTTAAAATCAATAAAAAAGCATTGTTAAGTGAAAAAGCTGGAATGAGTTATTTTCAGATAGTTGTTTTAGTTATGGGGATTTTTGCATTTTGCTATATAGTATATAGTGTAAGTAAAGAAGTTGAGGTTGTGGAAGCTCAGCCTTTGACCCCTACTTGCTGTGAAAAAAGTTTAAACGGAACAATTTGTCAGGAAATGCTTTGGGATGATTGCAGGTTAGAGTGTGAGGGAGCTGAGGCGGGATGTTTTCCAGGATTTTGTGATGATTTTACTAATTGTGATATGGGATGCTGCTTTGATTCTGAGCAGGGAACTTGTGCAAGTAATTCTCCTAAAGCATTGTGTGAAGATTCAGGGGGAGAGTGGAGTGATGATATTGCGTGTAATATTCGAGATTGTCAAAAGGGCTGTTGTGTATTAGGAAGTGAGACGCAGTTTGTAACTGAAACTAGATGTGAGTATCTTGCAGATTGGTATGGGTATGATGTTGATTTTAGGGGGGATGTAAATTATGAGTTAAATTGTATTGCGCTTGCTGCAACAACAGAAAAAGGGGCGTGCGTATACGAAGGGGCTGAGAAAAATGATTGTTTGTTTATTTCTGAAGTTGAATGTATAAATTCTCATGGAAATTTTCATGCAGGAGCTTTGTGTAGCCATCCTGATTTAAATACAAATTGCACTAAGCAGGAGACTACTGGATGTGTAAATGGAAGAGATGAAGTTTATTGGTTTGATTCTTGTAATAATCCAGAGAATATTTATGATTCTAACAAGGACAGAAGTTGGAATAATGGATGGGTGTTAAGTAAGAATGAATCTTGTAATCTTGATCTTGAAAATGGTAATGCTTTAAGTCCAGATTGTGGAAATTGTTTTTATTTATTGGGAAGTATTTGTGGGAAGAGTGAAGGTTCAGGTGTGAGCGCAAGTGAAGGAGATTATATTTGCAGGGATATGGATTGTATTGATGAAAAAGGCAATCCAAGGAGGAATGGAGAGAGCTGGTGTGTGTATGATGGTTGGACTGGGCCAAGTGGGGTGGCTTCGGGGGAGGTTCCAAATGTAGCTGCTGCTCAGATAATACCTGAAGGTGGCAGAGGGTTTTCAACTGACCCTGTGGGAAGCAGGCATTGGAAAAGATATTGCATAGATGGGGAGGTTAAGGTAGATCCGTGTGGAGATTACAGGAGTGAGATTTGTGTTCAAAGTGAGATAATAGTAGATAATGCTACAAATGAGAAATTTACTACCTCTTCTTGCATAATAAACCCTTGGCAGGAGTGTTTAAGTTATAATATTGATGGGGAAACAGAAAAGTGTGGAGAGAATTATGCTTGCAGAGTTCAGGAAGTAGATATTGATGGAGACAGTTTTGATTTTGATGTTTGTGTTCCTAAGTATCCTACTGGTTTTGATGTTACAACTGATGGAGGTTATGGATCTGCTTCGAGAATTTGCGATACTGCAACTTTAGAGTGCACTTATATTGAAGTTAAGGATTATGATGGAGATTGGAATTGTGAGTTTAATTGTGACTGCAAGTCTGCTGAATTTACTCAGAAAATGAATGAGTTTTGTGTTTCTTTAGGAGATTGTGGAGCGTATGTTAATATTGAGGGAGAAGTTACAGATGGAGGATATACTACTGCAGGAGGGAATACTCAGCCTCAAAGATTAACTGACTCGCTTTTAAGTAGTTTTGCGGAATATGCCCGGCCTGTTGAAGGGAAGTTTATTGATGCAAAAGATATTAGTGACTGGTATGGATTTCTTGGGATTGGAGAAGTAGGGGGCGCGGGAAATTATGAAATTGCAGATTATAGTGATACGCTTGCAGCTTTTATTGGAGGAACGGCGGGGGCTGGGGGGGTTGTTATGGCACTTGATTGGGTTTTGGGAGGGACTATAGCTGCTGAAACATCTATTTATACTCCAATTATGAGTTCACAATTAGTAGCATTTGCCAATGTAGCAGTAGGAGCAGCAGTAGGAGGATTAGTGGCAATGTTAGTTGGAAGTATGTTTGGATTGCAAGGAGATGCAATGATTATTTTAACCATAGTAGGAATGGTCACAATGGGGGCAGCAGTTTGGGCTACATTAGCTGTTTCTCAAGGAGCACAGGGGCTTGGCGCATGCCTTGCAGGAGGGCCTTTTTGTTTGATAGCGCTGGCAATAATTATTATTGTGGCAGTAATCTTAGAGTGGCTTGGAATTGGGGATACTAGGGAGAAAACAGTGCAGTTTCACTGCTTGCCTTGGGAAGCTCCTGTAGGAGGGGCAGATTGTGAGAAGTGTGATGATGATCTTATGAAACCGTGCAGTAGATATAGATGCAACTCTCTTGGAGCTGCTTGCAAGTTTTTTAATGAAGGTTCAGAAGAAGAGATGTGTATTGCAAGTGAAGATGATGGAATATCTCCTGTAATCTCTCCTTGGTATGATGCTGTTACAGAAAATTATACTTACACTGAAGTAAACAGAAATGGATATAAGGTGAGGCAGACAAATGGAGAGTGTATACAAGCATATAAAACATTTCAGATTGGAATTTCAACTGATGAAATTTCTCAGTGTAAGGTGGATTATGAACATACTTCTACTTATGAAAACATGGCAGACTATTTTGGAGGTAAAAACTATTATGTGTTTAATCACTCAATGAGTGTTAATCTGCCAAGTCCAGATGCACTGGGAGCGCATGGTTTTGATCCTGCTAGAGTGGCAGATATGGATATTTATGTAAGATGTCAAGATGATTGGGGATATTGGACAGTTGATGAATATACTATTAACTTATGTGTAAGGCCTGGGCCTGATTTAACTGCTCCTCAGATAACAAAGACAATTCCAGAAGATTATGCTTATGTGAAATTTAATGCAACTGAAAAGAATATTACAATTTACGTAGATGAGCCAGTTGAATGCAGATGGAGTAAAGAAAACAAAGATTATGATTTAATGGAAAATAATTTTCAATGCACAGGGGGATTTGAGTATCCAAGCGTATGGGGATTTGACTGCAAAACAACACTAAGTTTAAACAATACGGTTGCAGAAAACGAGTTCTTCTTTAGGTGCAAGGATCAGCCGTGGTGGGCTGGAACTGAAAATGAAACTAATAGGAACAAAAATGTAGAAAGTTATCCGTATTCACTTTACCCTTCGCTTTCCCCTTTGAGGGTGATTGGAATGTATCCTGAAGGGGAAGCAACATTTGGAGATGAGCCAGTTACAATAGAGCTAGAAGCTTATACTGCTGGGGGTGCGGAAGATGGAAAGGCAATTTGTGAATGGAAAATTAATCGGTGGGGCGATAGGTTTAGGAGAACTAACTCAGCTTCACACTCTTCAACGCTGACAACAATGTTTGCAGGAGATTATGATTACTCGGTTAGTTGCAAAGATGCAGCTGAAAATGAAGCTGAAGCTGAAACAGAATTTAAAATTAATATTGACAATAAATATCCTAAAGTGATAAGAGTGTATCATAGTGGAGGAAGCTTAGTAGTAGAAACTGAAGAAGATTCTGAATGTGCCTATTCAACTGAAACCTGTTATTTTAGTTTTGAAGATGGACAGAGAATGAGTGCGTTTGGAAGGACTCACACAACACCCTGGCAAAAGGACTTTACATATCATGTCAAGTGCAGGGATTTATGGGAGAATACTCCGGGAGGGTGTAGTATTAAAGTTAGGGCAGTTGATTTAGGATAGTTAATTAAATTTATAAATAAGAAGCGCGTTGGAAAAACATGT
>JBDRJD010000008.1:0-64233 GCA_043815245.1 archaeon | reverse complement strand
GAAGCTGTAAGAGAAAATGGGGAAAAGTTTGTTCCGCATGTTTTGGAGATTGCGTTTGGTACAGATAGGCCCACTTATGCCCTGATTGATATTTTTTATGATAAAAAAGAAGAAGGAGAAGGAAAAACTATGTTTAAGGTGCCTTATCATATGGCTCCTGTTGATGTTTCTATCTTTCCGCTAATGAAAAAGCCAGAACTTTTGAAAGTTGCCAAGGAAGTGAAAGGTGAGCTTGAGAAATACTTTGTTATTGACTATGACTTAACTGGAAGTATGGTAGGAGATATTTGAGAAGTGCAACTGCAGGAACTCCGTATGCAGTTACAGTTGATTATGATTCTATTGAAAAGAAAGATGTTACTATTAGAGATAGAGATAGCGAAAAGCAGATTAGAGTTAAGATTAAGGATTTAAGAGACACTTTGAGTAAGCTGTTGAATAAGGAGGTTGAGTTTGGGGTGGCGGGGAGGAAAGTGGGATGAATTGTATTATTGTGCATGGCGCGAGCTTGTATGATAAAAAAAAGATTTCTAAAGGTTTCCCCCAGCAAAATGAAAGAAGTTGGATTCCTTGGTTAAAACGAGAATTAGAAGAAAGTGGTATAAAAACAGATAATCCTTTAATGCCCAAAAATTGGCTTCCTGTTTACGAAGATTGGAGAAAAGAATTTGAAAAGTTAGAAGTTAATAAAAACACAATTTTAATTGGGCATTCACTTGGAGCAACTTTTTTAGTTAGATGGTTGGGAGAAACTAAGAAGAAAGTTAAGAAATTGATATTAGTTGCTCCTGCAAAGTTTGACGATGACGATAATGAATATTACAAAAATTTTTATAACTTTGAAATCGACAAGGACATTGCGAAAAACAAAATCACTATTTTTAATTCAACTAATGATTGGGCCGCAATTCAGAGGGCAGCTAAATTATATCATAAGGTTTTGAGAGGCAAGCTAATTGAGCTGAAGGAAAGAGGACATTTTATTCAAAAGAAACCAAATGAAAAAATTGAATTCCCAGAGTTATTAGAAGAGGTTTTAGGTTAAGGGTTTAGATTTTTTCCATATAGTATAAAAATAATCTCTATGGGCTTTTGCCAAGTCAGGATTAATCATATGAACTACTACTCTATCTTTAAGTTTAGGATTTCTAAGAACAATTACTGATTCTTTTGAATCTCTGACTTCTAAAGCAAAGTTTTTCATAGGATAATACTTAATATGCGCACCTAAATCTGTAAACTCCTTTAAAATTCCTTTATTTTTATCTGGTTTTTGATTGATAATGAACTTAACATCCACTTTTCTTTTTAGAGCTTTTTTTACAGAATTGAGGATTACATAAGCTGTTTTTTCAGTCATCCCACTTATTAAAAGAAATTCTTTGCTTGAATGACTAATAAGATTTTTTACTAGTTCAGCTGATTGTTTCCATCCTTTTAGGATATTAAGAAAATCTTCCTCTTCTTCTAAACTTGGAGACTTAATGTCCTTAAATTCCTTAAGAATTTCTTCTTCTGTGCTATCTAAATATTTTTTTATTGACTCTTTAAAACTTTTAAGGCCTATTTTAGGATCTATTATCTTGTAAGTTAATGGATCTTTGGTTACAAGTGAAATAAGATTTTTATTTTCTAAGGATTTTAAATTAGGATAGATTGCGGTAGGGGGAACTTTAGAGAGTTTTGCAATATCTTTAGCTGCGAGAGTTTTATATTTTATTAAAGTTAGGTACGCCTGGCTTTCATAGGCGTTTAACCCTAATTTTTTAAGCAAGCTTTCCATTAATAATTTAGAATTAATAATAATATTTAAAAGTTACTATGTTTGAGTCTTTTAATGAAAGCAAAATATTTAGGACATTCAGGGTTTATTATCGACGATCTAGTAATTCATCCTTTTATTTCTGGGAATCCAACAAGCAATATTGAACTCGAAGATATAAATTGCAAGATTGTTTGTATTACTCATGACCATCAAGACCATTTAGGAGATGCTTTTGAGATTGCGAGAAAAAATGGCGCAATAATTGTAGCTATTCACGAAATTGCAGAACTAGCAGCTTCAAAAGGACTAGATTCTGAAGGAATGAATCTTGGAGGCGAAATAGTAGTTGGAGCCTGGAAAATTAAAATGGTTCCATCATTCCATTCAGCAAACTTAGGGGTTGCAGCAGGATTTATTTTGAAAAAAGAAAAAACAATTTATCATGCAGGAGATACAGGGTTATTTTCAGATATGAAATTAATTGGAGAAGAAAATATTGATGTTGCAATTCTACCCATTGGAGACCGATATACTCTGGGCATTAAAGATGCTATAAGGGCTGTAGAATTTATTTCTCCAAAAAAAGTGGTTCCCATACACTATGGCACTTTTCCGGTAATAAACTCTAATCCCGAAGAATTTAGCAAAAAATGCCCTGTTAAAGTTGAGATTTTCAAAATTGGTGAAGAAAAAGAGATTTAACTAATACTTAGCAAAACTCTTGGAAATCTTATCACTCCAAAAGCTAGGAAGCGTTGAAGAAAGTAGGCCTTCAAATTCGTCATCTAAGACATAGAAGTATTTTTTCTTATTGTCTTTTTTTGGAATTTTATTAAAATTTTCATCTGCTTTTTTAAATAAGTCAACTAAGGCTTTTCTTTCAAACCTGCTTTGAAGTAAAGAAGGCTCTTTAAAGATAATTGTGTCTGCTAGACGCATTACATTAAGATCTATCATTGCAGAATTACTAACGCATATGCCATTTGATAAGATAAAGTTTTCATTATCTTCTATAGTGATGTCTATCATAGACTCTTTTTTAATCAATCTCTTTATATTCTTAATTCTAACAAAATTTTGTTTTTTCATAATTATAATAAAAAAGAAAAGTTTATATATGTTTCTGACTTTCTGTTTGTGTATCAAAATGAAAAAGAGAGTTAAACAAATATGTCCTACTTGTAAAAAAGAATTCTTTATTTTAGAAAGTAGATTAAAATGGGGGGGAACTTTTTGCAGTAGAAAATGTCATATGAATCGAAAGAATAATGTGCTGAAGAAGCAGTGTACTATTTGCAGTAAGAATTATAATATATGGCCTTATCAAGAAAAAATCAAAGCACCAACTTGCTCAAGTGAATGCACTAGAATTTATATAAGAAATAAATATAATAAGAAAGTTAAATGTCCAAAATGTCAAAAGTGGTTTTGGACTTCTAAAAAAAATCCCGCCAAATATTGTTCAATTGAATGTAGAAATAAATCTTATATTGGAAAAAATTTGAGAGGTTCTTATAAAATTTGCCCTACTTGTGAAAATGATTTTTATGTTGAACAAGCTAAACTTGTTAGAGGAGAAGGCATATTTTGCTCAAGAATTTGTAGAGATAATTTTCCTAATAAAACTGTTGAAGAAAGAATTAAAGGAGGAGGATTGGTCAAACTCAAATGCGCCTGGTGTAACAAAGAATTTATTAGAGCAAGATATTTTAAAGAAATTCAACAGTATTGCAGTCAAGAATGTTCTAAAAAATCTAAAAATGAAACATTAATTGAATCTAAGATAAGAGATTTATTGGAAAAATATAACATTTATTTTGAGCAAGAAAAACCTATTAAAAATGCATCTGGAAAAAGAAATTATTTTGTTGATTTTTTTATTCCCCCTAATATTATTATTGAATGCAATGGAGATTTTTGGCATAATCCTAAATTGTTTCCCAGATCTTGTAATAAAGACAAAATAAAAATTAAGTATTTAAAAAAGAAAGGATATAATGTTTTTGTTTTTAATGAAACTCAAATAAATAATAATTCTGAAGGTTTAATAAAAAATATTATCAATAAAAATCCTGAATTAGTTAATATATCTAAAGAAAAAGTTCCAATAAAAAAATCTAAAAGAAGAATAATTATAACTAAAATATGTAAATCCTGTGGGCAAAAATTTCTAACAATATCTTCAAGAGCCCTAACTCAACAATTTTGTGATCTGAATTGCAAAAATAATTATCATAGAGTCACTTTAAATTGTAAAAATTGTAATAATAAATTTATTGTACCTAGATATAGAATCAGAAAATTTTGTTCTAACAAATGTCAGACGGACTTCACTAATGAAAAAAATAAAAAATTATGTTTAAATTGTAAAGAGGTTTTTTATCCAAATCCTGCTGATGTAAAGAGGGGCAGGGCTAAATTTTGCTCTAGAAACTGTGTTTTAGAATATAAAAATGGTAAAGATTAAATTTATTCAGTATTTAATGGTTTGAATAATATATCTTTTTCTGTGAGGTCTTTGGCTTTTTTCTTAATTAACTTCTCTTCTTTTTTAACAATTAATTTATGTTCAGGAGAGCATTTAATTATTTTTCCATCTTGCGTTTGAATTTCTATCACCCTTTGCTTTTTTATTGGAGATATGGCAAAAACTTTTTTAAATTCTAGTCTTCTTTTCTTGATATTATATGAAAGAACCTTATCGCCCATTTTTAATTTTCCTAGCGATTGAACTCCTTTTTCAGTTATTATTTTTGTTTTTAGAGGCATACAACTTTGAGTGATTATAATTAAGGAAAGGCCCTTATGCCTCGCAATTGTCATTAATTCTGATAGAATTTTATTTGACTTTTTCATTGAGCTTCTCGCAGAGTAAGTTATTGCTGCTTCGTCTACTAAAACTACCGAGTCATTTCTTACTTCTTTTATATCGTCAACTTTTTTAATGAACCTTGGAAGTTTTGCTTTTCCAAGGTAATAAGCTTTTCTTTTTCCTGAAACTAGTTCTAAAAATTTAAAGCCAAGAGCTGTTTTTCCTGAACCTCTCTTCCCTGTAATTAAAACTATTAAGCTATCTTTTTTTAAGCGATTTTTAAAATCATCATAGTTTCCATCAATATGCTTTGCTACTGAAAAATCAATTTGCTTTTCCACCTTTTTCTTGAATAGATCTAGAATTTCCATGGGTCTAGGAAGTTTTTTAAATAAATAAGTCTTTGGGTAGGCATGGTAAGTGGGGCTTTTCTTATCCTTCCTGCAATAATCTTGTTAGTTATGCTTATTTTAGGTTTAGTTGTGCTAGTGACTGCCTTTTGGATTTGGATGATTGTTGATGCGGCCACTAGGAAGTTTAAGACAGATGGAGAGAAGATTGCCTGGGTTATAATAGTGGTGTTTTTACACTTATTAGGGGCTTTAATCTATTATTTTGTTGTTAAAAACAAGGACAAGAAGTAAGGTTTAAATTCTTTTAATTCTAGGGTTTAGTTAGGGCCCATGGTCCAGTGGTATGATACATCGCTGGCAGCGATGAGACTCGGGTTCGATTCCCGATGGGTCCACTAATACAAAACTAAGCTTTAAAAAAGAGGAAAGCGTATTTATAATATGTCAAAAAAGAGGGTAGAGAAGGTTAAAGTACCGCATTATAATAGGGTGAAGCCTAGCAGGGCTCCAAAAAACAAAAAAGAATGGAGTTTAGCTAGAGAAGCAGGGAGAAAGATGATTCATTTGCTTTCGCTGTTTTTCATACTTTTATTTTGGTATCTTTCATCTGCTTATGGCAAGACTTGGGCGTTGACGAGTTTAGTCTTTTTATTGATTATATTTTTAGAAGTAGAGTTTATTAGGATTGAGCTTGGAAAGAAAATACCCCTGCTACATTTAGCTTATAGAGAAAAAGAAAAAGAGACAATTGCGGGTAATGTATTTTTCTTAATTTCTACAATTATTGTTCTTGCAGTGTTTGATTTGGATGTTGCAATTGCTGCCATCTTAATGACTACTTTTGGAGATTTAGCTGCTGCTTTAATTGGAAGGAGATTTGGCAGAACGTGGATTACAAACCATGTGGCTTTAGAAGGTGTACTGGCACAATTTGTAGTTGACTTGATTATTGGACTTTTAGTAGTGGGATTTGCGGTAGGAGGAGTAATGGCAATAACTTCAACTCTTGTAGAATCTTCAGTCAGAAAATTAGATGATAATTTAGTAATACCTATTTTTGCAGGTTTTAACGGCCAGATAATGAGGTTTATTTTGAATTCTTTTACTCCATAATAAGCTTTAAATACGTATAATTTATGTCACGAGTATGGTTATCACAGATGTTGAGTTTGCTTGTTCAGCTAATGTTTGCAGGAGCATTATAGCTGAAGCTATTGGAGGGGATGTAAAAGTAAGATATAAGCAGCTTGTAGGAGTAAGGCTAAGTTCAAGTGGTTCTAGAGCTTTAGATGCGCAGAAGTCAATGAAAGATCCCCAAGCAGCTAGAGAATTTTTATTACCTTACCTTGATAGAGGAGTAAGTACTCAGGCTTTAGATAGTAAGCTAATTGAAGCTGTAAAAGCTGAAAATGATAAAGCTTCTTTATTAGCCATTGAGCAGGCTTTTGAGTATGAATGGGGGTGTGTAAAGAGGGTTTTAGGTGCTAAGAGTTTAAAGGCGCTGAGTGAGCCTATGAAGCAAATGGTTGTGAGGCCAGACTCTGGTTTGATTCTTGCAATGAATGATAGGAATGTTGAAGCTGTTCAGGAAATTTACAAAGGGTCGAGGTTTGAACCAGAGATAGCAAATTTATCTGATTTTTCAGTAAATGGGAGTAAGATAGAGTATGATTTTTTCCCAACTTACGAAGAGTATGAAGCGCTGGCAGATAATATTCATGCAGCAGTTATAAAAGCGTTTGAGCATTATATTTCAAAAGGAAATTGAAATGGGAGAGATACTAGAATTGTTTCATCATGTGCATCATGAAAATGAAGGACATAAAGTTCATCACTGTGGTGGAGATCATGAAGATGCACAGTATTCGATTGAACACTGTAAGTGTGGGAAGCATAAAATTGATAAGAAGGAAGCTATTGGACACGACTTTGAGAAGAAGGAAGTTAAAGTAGAATTTAGCGAGGAGTGTCTGGAAGGAGGATGGCATGTTGAAAGTGGGGTGATAGGAGCTAGGAATGATAGTAGGAAAGGATGAATTATTTGAGAGAATAAGGAATTATCAGTTTGAAGCAAATGTTTCTGAAAAAAGTTATAAGAGTAAAATTGATTCATTAGAAAGAGCAATTAATAGTTCTGTAAATGAGATTTGCAGAGAAATTTTAAAAGAAGAAAGAGAAGTTCATTTAGCTTTTTCAGGAGGAGTTGATTCTTCTTTGATTTTAGTTAGATTATTAGGAGAAATTAGAACTTCCGATTTAGTGGTAGCCCATACACTTGCAATAAATGAAGAACATCCAGATATGGTTTATGCTAAGAGATTTTTTGGAGAACTAAAAGAAAGACATATTAATTTAGGGCATACTTTACATTTTACTGAAGTCATTAAAGAAGATATAAGATCTTCAAATGAAATACTAAGAGCTAATATGGATAGGCCTGATAATTATTATATGTTAATGAAAATTTTGTCTGAAGGTACAGATAAGGTGATATGTTGCGATGTTATTGATGAGTTAATGGGGGGATATTATAGCCATAGATCTTCGGATCCTGAAGTAAGTAGAGAAAAATTAAAACAAGATATGGGAAGATTAATTGAAAATCATCTTGGAATATCAGATAAGATGAGCTCGCATTTTGGCATAAAAGTTTACTTACCTTATGGTTCTCAAAGAGTTATGGAAGCTGCAAGTGCGTTTAGAATTGATGAATTAGTTGATGAAGAAAATAGAAAAAAGCCAATTTATGAAATAGCAGAAAGAAATGGAGTTATTAAGGAAATAATAGAACGAAGAAAATATGGACTGGTTTCTGCGTTTGATGATATAAAATGAGAGATATAACTGGGGAGTTTGATTATGAAGCGGGGAGAAGAGTAGACGATGTTTATATGGCCAAAGTTCTTGGGTGCGAAGATTGGGAAGTTGCTAATGCAATAAGGTGGTGGGAGGTAGAGGGTATTGCAGATTTAAAGAGAAATTACTCTTTTTTATCAGAAACTCCTTTTAGTGCAATCTCTCTTGATAATATTTATTTTGAGAATTTCCATCCTAAAAGAGAGTTTGATATTACTGACTTATTTGGTGAGGCGATAAAAGGAGAGCTTTCAAGGGATTCTAGCAAGCATATTCCTGAAATTATTCCTGGCAAGCAGTATGATTTGCATGCATTTGCTATTTCCCGGGACTTGATTGGTTATAAAAAATTGATTGTTTTTGACATTTATGAAATAGAAGGTGGAGAAGATTCTGAGGAAATCTTACCTATATTTACTGTAGAGCCCCTAGTTTGTGTATAAAAAAGTTTAAATATCGCTAATATTACTATTTTTCATGACAGAGGGAAAGGAATGTATATTCTGCAAGATTGCAAACAAAGATATTGAAAAAGAGTTGGAGTATGAAAGCGAGAATTTTATGTGTTTTTTAGATATTAATCCTACTGGGCCCGGGCACACTTTAATTGTTCCAAAAAAGCATTTTACTAATATGATGGACTTGCCTTCTGCTTTGGGAGGGGAACTACTAGCTGATATTAAAAAAGTAGCTGAGATGAAATTAAAGGAGGGGTTTGAGGGGTTTAATATTGTAGTTAATAATGGGGAAGCTGCAGGGCAGCTAGTTTTTCACAGCCATATTCATTTAGTTCCGAGGAAAAAAGGAGACAAAGTAAAGTTCAAGACAATTTAAAATGGTAGAGCCACTTTTATATGGAGTAGTTGCAGTTTCTTTAATAGCTGTACTTTTTGCACTATATACTTATGGTAAAATCAAAAAAGAGAAAAAAGGAGATAAAAAGACACAGGAAATTTCTGATTTAATTGCAAAAGGAGCTAGAACATTTTTAAGAAAAGAGTATCAGGTTATTTCTGTTTTTGTGGTGATAGTTACAGTCTTGTTAGCTTTTATAAACTGGAGGATAGCTGTTTCTTTTATTATAGGAAGTATTTTTTCAGCTTTAGCTGGAAACCTTGGTATGAGGGTAGCTACTTCTGCAAATGCTAGGACTGCTAATGCTGTTAAAAGAGATCTGAAATCAGGATTAAAAGTAGCTTATTCATCAGGAATAGTCATGGCAATGTCTGTGGTGGGTTTTGGGTTGTTTGGAGTTTCTGTGTTATATATAATTTTTCAAGATCCGGAAATAATTTATGGTTTTGGTTTTGGGGCAAGCGCAATTGCTTTATTTGCTAGAGTTGGAGGGGGGATTTACACTAAGGCTGCTGATACTGGCGCTGATATTGTGGGAAAGGTAGAGGCTGGAATCCCAGAGGATGATCCGAGGAATCCTGCTACAATTGCAGATAATGTTGGGGATAATGTTGGAGATGTTGCAGGAATGGGTGCTGATTTATTTGAAAGTTATGTTGAGAGTATTATTGCTGCAATGGTTTTAGGAGCAATAATAGTGCCAGAAGTTGGAGGTATAAGCCTGACTTTTCCTTTAATAATTGCTGCTGTCGGAATACTTGCAAGCATTATTGGAACATTCTTTTTAGGAGGGGTTAAAAATGTATACTCTGCCTTAAATAAGCCGATTTATGCTGCTGCTATTTTAATGGCAATAGCGGTCTTTGCAATTAGTTACTATATAGGGCACTTAGAGTATTTTTATGTTGTTGTAATCGGGATGGTTGCAGGAATTGTAATTGGGTGGAGCACTGAGTATTATACTTCTGCAAAATTAAAACCTACCAGATCAATTGCTCTTGCAAGCCAGACAGGAGCAGCTTCTAATGTTACTCAAGGATTAGCAATTGGGATGCTTTCTAGTATCATCCCTGTAGTGATAGTTTGTCTAGCAATATATTTTGCGTATTTTTTTGCAGGGTTATATGGAGTTAGCATAGCTGCTGTTGGGATGTTATCCCTTTTAGGAGTTACACTGGCAGCAGATACTTATGGGCCTGTAGCTGATAATGCTGCAGGTATTGCTGAGATGGCTGGTTTAGGTAAGAAGGTAAGGGAAAGAGCTGAGGCACTAGATGAAGTAGGCAATACTACTGC
Source organism: archaeon (assembly GCA_043815245.1). Taxonomy (GTDB): domain Archaea; phylum Nanobdellota; class Nanobdellia; order Pacearchaeales; family GW2011-AR1; genus JBDRJD01. The sequence goes on along the minus strand of JBDRJD010000008.1, from coordinate 54,296 downwards.
TGCAATTGGAAAGGGTTTTGCTATAGGTTCAGCAGCACTAACAGCATTAGCATTATTTGCAAGTTATTCTCAAGTTGCAGAAATTGAATCAATTAATTTGCTGAATACAAGTGTGATGGTGGCTTTGTTTATTGGAGCTTTACTGCCATTTGTATTTTCTGCGTTTACTATGAAAGCAGTTAGAAAAGCTGCTTCTGGAATTATAGATGAGGTAAGAAGCCAGTTTAAAGATAAGGCTATTAGATCAGGAAAGAAAAAGCCAAATTATGATAGAGTTATTGCAATTACTACTCATGCTTCGCTGAGAGAGATGATTCTTCCTGTTGCAATTGCAATTTTAGCTCCGATTGTGATTTATTACTTACTTGGAGCAGAGGCTGTTGGCGGATTGCTTGCTGGAACTATTGCTTCTGGTTTCTTATTAGCTTTATTTATGGCTAATGCTGGAGGGGCTTTAGATAATGCAAAGAAATACATTGAAGCAGGAAATTTAGGTGGGAAGGGGAGTGAAGCGCATAAGGCAGCTGTTGTAGGAGATACTGTTGGTGATCCTTTAAAAGATACTTCTGGACCTGCTTTGAATATACTTATAAAGCTGATTAGTGTAGTAGCTTTATTATTAGCTTTATTGTTGCAATAAGGTTTTTAAAAAAAGATGGCCAAAAATGCTGACTTACACACTCACAGTTATTATTCTGATGGAGATTATTCTCCAGCTGAGTTAGTTAGGCTGGCTAAGAAGAAAGGCATAAAAAATTTAGCTCTGACAGATCATGCTTCTGTAAATGGTGTTGAGGAAGCTGTTAAAGAGGGTAAGAAAATAGGGGTGAGAGTAATTCCCGCTGTTGAAGTTATTGTGAAAGGAACAGAAGTGTTGGGATATTTTATTGACTATAAAAATAAGAAGTTAAAAGCAGAGTTGAGAAAATGTGCTTTTTGTGAAAATAAAAAGTTGAAGAAAAGGGTATATCTGCTTAAAAAAATGGGTTTTAATATTTCTTATTCCAAGCTAGAAAAAGACTTTCCACATTCAAAAGGGAATTATAATACTGCTCATTTGTTCATGTTTTTAATTAGGAAGGAAAAGATTTCTTTAGAAGAATCAAAGGAGATAATTGCAAACATGAAAGTCAAGGTTGGAGGGAAAAAGCATTTAAAGGTGATTGACGGTATAAGGTTGGTAAAAGAGTGTGGGGGGGTGCCTGTATTGGCGCATCCGTGGTTGTTTAAGCGAGGGTTTACTGAAAAAAATATTAGGAGATGGATAAAAGCGGGCTTGAAAGGAGTTGAAGTTGAGAATGGTGAGGAGAATAATGTGGGAAGGACAAAAGAGTTTGTTAAGGAAATAAGGAAAATGGCTAAAAAATATAATTTAATATTGACTTCGGGTAGTGATTTTCATGGGAGCATTTTAACCAAGCTCACTGGAACGCACAAGCTCGGAGAGTACAATTGTGATGAAAAAGTTGTGAAGGAACTGGAGAGATTAAAACAATGAAAAAAATAATTAAAAAGGATAAATTTTACTGGCCTTCAGAAGAACTGAAAAAAGAAGCCTGGGTTTCTGATGAAGAAATATACAAGGAAGCTGAAAAAAATCCAATTAAGTTTTGGGAAAAAGCAGCTGAAAATCTTGTTTGGGAGAAAAAGTGGACAAAAGCTTATGAAGAAAGGCTCCCGTTTTTCAAGTGGTTTTTAAATGGAAAAATTAATTTATGTTATAATGCTGTTGATAGACATGTAAACGAAGGGAAGGGGGATAAAACTGCTATTATCTGGAAGCCAGAGCCTATAGGCAATAAAACACTGAGAATAAGCTATAAGGAGTTACATAAGCATGTTTGCAAAACTGCTAATTTACTGCAAAAAAAAGGTGTACAAAAAGGAGATGTAGTTGGGATTTACTTGCCTATGATTCCAGAAGCGGCATATTTTATGCTGGCTTGTGCAAGGATTGGTGCAATTCATTCTGTTGTTTTTTCAGCTTTTAGTGCAGAAGCACTAAAAGCGAGATTGCAAGATGGCAAGGCTAAGCTGTTAGTTACTAGTGACGGTTATTTTAGAAAAGGAAAGAAAGAAAATTTACTTGAAAAAGCAAGAATAGCAAGAAAAGATACTTCTGTGAAAGAAATAATTGTAGTTAGGAGAGTAGATAGTGGAGATAAGTTACAGAAAGGAGAATCTTGGTATCATGAAGAAATAAAAAAAGTTAATTCTGAGAACAAGGCAGAGGCTTTTTCTTCGGAGCAGCCTTTATTCCTTCTTTATACAAGCGGAACTACTGGAAAGCCAAAAGGAATTATACATGAAACAGGGGGCTATGCGACTCAGGCTTATCTTACTTGTAAGTACAATTTTAATTTACATGACGATGATGTAATGTGGTGCACTGCGGATGTTGGGTGGGTCACAGGACATACTTATATTGTTTATGGGCCTTTGTTAAATGGTGCTACAACTCTGATATTTGAGGGGATGATTAATTTTCCGCATGAAGGCATTTGTTGGGAAACTGTTGAGAAGGAAAAAGTTAGTGTGTTTTACACTGCACCAACTGCAATCAGGATGTTTAAGCTATGGGGGAATGGGTGGCCTAAAAAGTATAATCTTTCAAGCTTAAGAATTTTAGGCAGCGTAGGGGAGCCAATTGATAATTCTACATGGAGTTGGTATTTTGATAAAATTGGAAGTAAAAACTGTCCTGTGATAGATACTTGGTGGCAGACTGAAACAGGAGCTACTTTAATTAATTCTCTTCCTGGAATAGGTCCTTTTATTCCGGCTTATGCTTGTAAGAGTTTTCCAGGGACAAGGCATGCTGTTATTGATGAGAATACTGGAAAGATTAAGAAAAAAGGGGAAGGTTATTTAGTTCAATTACCTCCATTTGCACCAGGGATGTTAAGGGGGGTTTGGGGAGATAAGAAAAAGTATAAGGAAAAATATTGGACTTTAGAAGGGGTAAAAGGTATGAGGAAGTATTATGTTACAGGAGATGCTGCTGTTTTTGATGGAAAGTATTTTAGGATTTTAGGGAGGACTGATGATGTAATGAAAGTTGCCGGACATAGGATTTCTACAGGGGAGATGGAAGATGCTGTTATTCGGCATAAGAATGTCTCAGAAGCTGCTGTTGTTGGAATGCCTGATAAGTTGAAGGGAGAGGTCCCGGTAGTGTTTGTTAAAGCTAAGGGAAAAGTAGATGATAAGGGAATAACTGGCCTGATTATGAAGGAAATAGGGCCGATAGCTCGTCCCCATAAAATTTACTACGTGGATGATTTGCCTAAGACTAGATCTGGAAAAACAATGAGAAGAATTTTGAAGGCTTTACTTAAGGGAGAAGATGCAGGAAATGTGACTACTTTAGTTAATCCTGAAAGTGTTGATAAAATCAAGAGGATCATAAAGGCTGGCTGAAATGGAGTGGTTTATTTTTTCTATATTTGCAACAGTAATGTTTGGAATCCAGAGCTTCTTGTATAAGGGAGCTATGAAAAAAGGTTGTGATAAGTTTGTTGTGACTTTAAGTTTCATGATCACTGTAGCATTTTTTGCTCTTATCTTATTTTTATTTGAAGGCATAACTTTTACAAATCTTTTGATAACTTTTATTATCGGGCTTATTTTTGCAATTGCGTTTTACTCTAAAACGATAATCCAGATGAAAGCCCTGCAGTATCTTCCTACAAACAAAGTTTTTCCAATCACTTCAAGTGAAGTGATTCTTGTGATTTTTTTTGCATTAGTATTTTTTAAAGAAGTTTTAGAGTTTTATCAGATTCTTGGTGTTGCTTTGATTATTATTGCAGTGACTTTAATACACGGCCAATCTAAAAAGCAAAAAGACTATTCGAAAAGCAAAAAAGGCTTTTTGTTTGCTTTTCTTTCTATACCGTTTGGCGCAACTGTTGTAATTTCGAATAAGTTTGCGTCTTTAAACTCAGAAACAGGTTTTTTTATTCTTGTTTCGTATATTCTTTTAATATTAATCTCTTTTGTTTCTTATGAAGTGGTTGAGAGGAGAAATGCTAAAAAAGCTCCTAAAAGGGATTCTATTAAAATGGGTCTTTTGATTGGAGTTGTTAATTTTGCCGGATTTTTTTCATTTTTATCTGCCTTAGAAAAAGGACCCCTGTCTTTAGTGGCTGCAATTCATCCAAATTTTGTTGTAGTTACTGTAATTTTGGCGAGAATTGTGTATAAGGAGGAGCTTAGTTTAAAGCAATTTAGTTTGGTTTTATTGTCTGTTATTGGGGTTATCTTATTAAGAATTTAGACAAATATTTATATATCCCTTTTTGTTTCTTTGATTATAACTTAGAAAATGAGGTTAAATATTTTAGTTGGTGGGAAGGCGGGGCAGGGGCCGAATATACTGGCAGAGGTTTTAAGCAGAGCGTTAGTTAGTGAGGGGTATAATGTATTTTATTCTAGAGATTATCAGAGTTTGATTAGAGGTGGGCATAACTTTAATGTTGTGACTTTTTCAGATGAAGTGGTTTTTAGTAATGACAGTAAGATTGATTTAATAGTGGCTTTAGATGAGCAAACTGAGAAAATTCATAAAAATGAGTTAAAAAAAGGCGGGATGATTATTAGGAATGGTGGGGAGAATATGTATTTTGCTGGTAGATTGTTTAAAGCTATCGGGTTAAGTTTTGATGTTCTTGATTCTGAACTTAAAAAGTTAAAGAAAAGGTATAAGGAGAATATAATTCTGGCGAAGAAAGGGTATTCAGAAGGCAAGGAATGTAAGTTGTGTGGGGCTATGGCCGCTAGTAAAAAATCAAAGAGTTTTATGTCTGGAAGTAAGGGGATTGCTGAAGGGGCGGTAAAATCTGGATTAGATGTTTATTATGCTTATCCTATGACTCCTGCAACTCCTTTGTTAAATGAACTTGCTTCTTGTCAGGAAAAAGATAATTTTCTTACTATTGAGCTTGAAAACGAGATTTCAGTTGTAAATGCTACAATAGGGAGTGCAATTACAGGGGCCAAGGCTATGGCTGGGAGTTCAGGAGGGGGTTTTGATTTAATGACTGAAGCTGTTAGTATGGCTGGAATGGCTGAAGTACCTTTAGTTTTATATCTTGCTCAAAGGCCAGGTCCTGGTTCAGGGGTGCCAACTTATACTATGCAAGGGGATTTGCAAATGGCTAGACATTCAGGGCACGGAGAGTTTAATAGAGTCTTACTCGCGCCTGGAGATCCTGTTGAGTGTCAGGAAAAAGTAAGTGAAGCATTTTATTTTTCCCAGAAATTTAAAATTCCTACAATCGTGATAAGTGATAAGCATCTTGCTGAAAGTTCCTTTACTTTTTTAGAAAAACCAAAAATCACTAAATCTGTAAAACTGACTAGGCTCCAAAAGTATAATAGTTATGAGCATAATGTACAAGGAATTGCTACAGACGATGCTGAAGGAATTAAAAAGAGTGTAGAGAGGAGACTAAAAACTCGAAAAGAAATAATTAAAGAAGCTAAGAAGTTTCAAATGTATAAGTTGCATGGAAGAAAAACTAGTAAGAATCTTGTAGTGGGGTGGGGGAGTACAAAGGGGGCTATTTTGGATGCTCTTAATGGGGTGAATGCAGGTTTTTTACAGATTCTTTATATTGAACCTTTTCCAGACATTTCAAGATTGTTGAAAGGTAAGAATGTGATTTTAATTGAGAATAATGCGACGGGCCAGTTAGGAGAAGTAATAGCTGAAAAAACTGGAATTAGTATTGATCAGAAAATACTAAGATATGATTCAAGACCATTCTTAGCTGACGAATTAAAGGAGGAGATTAAGAAGTTAATATGAAAATAACGTATAAGAATACGAGTAGGATTAATCCAGGTCAACTTTTCGAGTTGTATAAATCAGTTGGATGGATTGAGAAAAAAGATATAAAAGATAAAGGGAAGTCGCTTTCAAAGAAACACCAGAATTCAACAGTAGTTATATCTGCGTGGAGTGGGAAAGAATTAGTGGGTGCTGTTCTTGGACTAACTGATAAAATAAGAAATGGTGCAATATTTAGTCTTGCTGTAAAAAAAGATTTTCAAAGCAAAGGAATTGGTAAGGAGTTAGTGAGGAGATGTGTAAGGGAGTATCCTGAGGTGAAGTGGTATATTGGGTCTTTAAATAAACGAGCAGATAAACTTTACAAAAGAGCAGGTTTCAGAAAGGATACAAACACCTGGTTTGTAAAAAGAGGAGCTAAAATATGAAAAATTTAAATACAAATGTAAAGCCGACTTGGTGTCCTGGCTGCTGGAATTTTCAGATTTTAGCTGGAGTTAAGAACGTGCTTCAAAAGCAAAAAGGAGATACTGCAATTGTATCTGGAATTGGATGCCATGCTAAAATCTATGACTACCTTAATCTTCCCGGATTGAATAGCTTGCATGGAAGAGTCTTGCCGGTTTGCCTTGGATTAAAAGTGGGAAATCCTAATCTGAATGTAGTGGGCTTTAGTGGTGATGGAGATGCGTATGCAGAAGGAATTGCGCATTTAGTTCATGCTGCTAGGTATAACTCTGATTTTAAGTATATAGTTCATAATAATCAGGTATTTGCCCTTACAGTTGGACAGCCTACGCCGGTTACTGAAAAAGGATTTATAGATAAAACTACCCCTTTAGGAGTGAAGCTTGAGTCTTTAAATCCCGTTAAGTTAATGCTTTCTGTAGGAGCTTCATTTGTAGCAAGAGTATTTGCAGATGTAAAACAAGTTCAAGAGGTAGTAGAAGAGGCATTAAAACATAAAGGGTTTGCATTCATTGAAGTTATTCAGCCTTGTCTGATTTTTCATCCTGATCCTGGTTATAAGGAGAAAACTTATATGATGAAGGACCACGATAAGACTGACTTGCAAGAAGCTATGAAGAAAGCGGAAGAATTTGATTACAATAAGGTGGAAAAAATTCCTTTAGGAATTTTCTATCAAAAGGAAAGGCCTACTTTTGAGGATTTGCAGCCTTCACTTGCAAAATTAAAGAAGACTAAGAAAAGCTGGAGAGATATTAAACGTTAATTAGCTGATCTTTCTGCTTTTCTATCCCTTAATTTTATTAAAACTAACCTCTTAGCTTCTTTTCTAATTATTTTTGCTTTTTGTGTAGGGGGGGGCTTTCTCAGCCCTAATCTTAAACTCTAATTCTCCAGTTAATCCATCAGGATGGGCACCATTTATTTTTAAAGAATCTAAATCAATAACATAATAAGTAGTTCTTATATTATTTGTAATCCTAACTCCATAATAATATTTGTCTCTAGGTTCTAATCTACTCATCTCCCTAACTGCCATGTAATTATCATTTTTTCCTGTAAACTCCCAAAATCCCATATTTCTTATTTATGAAATTAGTTTTTAAGTTTTATGGCTCTGGAGAGAGTTGAACTCTCGACTTCTGCCTTATGAGAGCAGCGCTCTAACCGCTGAGCTACAGAGCCAAGAATAGCAGGAAATAAGCCTTTTAAAAGTTTATTAATCAAAAGATATAAAAGGATAAGAATCCAATTTTTAATATGAAAGAGGTGAAGATAGTTTTTTCAAATAAAGCCCTATATACTTTACTAGCTTTGCTTTTTTTAATCTCAGGAGCGCTTGTAGTTTATGCTTTTGGAGGGAGTCAGCCTAATGTAATGGGCCATACAGGGGGTGAGATTACTGTAACTGACCCGACTACTTCTAATGATGCTGATTTGGATACAACTTTGGGTAATATTTTAACAGTAGCTGAAAGTAGTGGAGAGACTATTGTAGTGGGATATACTCATTGTGGTGGAGCAGGCATATATGGCCTAACCAGTTGTCCCGGTAGCCATCCAAATGAAGTTTATAGGACTGCTAGTTTTATGGTTTCAGAGGATAGTTGTGGGGGGCAAAGACAGATGGTCCTAATAACCTGTTCATACTAAGGTAATTAAAAAGAAAAAAGAAAAATAAAAAGAGACCTTACTTCTTTGCAAGAGTAATTTCTAATGTTGAAACGTTGACTTTTCTGCCTTCTTTGTTTTCAAACTCTTCGGAATCAATTTTTATATCCTTTACTCCTATGTTGTGTTCTTTTAGAAATCTCTTACTTGCAACTTCTGCGACATCAACTGCTCTTGAGATAAACTTGCCCCTAGCTTTTACAACCACTTCTTTGCTGCCTTTTGTTGTAAATTGCATCACTACACCTGTGACATAGTTCATAAAAGGCTTGTTCCCTATGAAGACAACGTTGTCATCTGACTTTACTTGTTTTTGCTTTTCTTCTGCCATTTTTCCTCCACGTTATTTAAGTAATTTAAGCTACTGCTTAGCATTAACTGCTTCTTTAGCTTGCATTTTTTTCAACCTTCCAATGTACCCAGCTATTTTGTTTCTAATGCTTTTACTTGGCATAGTGTCGCCTAGCATTTTCTTATTATCTTCAAAACTTGTACTGAACTCTTCTTTATCATCATCTAACAGTTGGTTAGATGTTCTTTTTATAAGGGTTGATTTGATGCGTCCCATTTTGTTAGCTGGATATCGGCCTATTTAAAGTTTTTTATTCTATTTTGTTTATGTCTGAAAGCGCTTTTATTGCCTCGATTAAGCTATCTAACTTTTTTAAGGGTTCGCCTAGAGAGACAACTGAGTAAGGAAGATGTAGATTTTTTGCCTTTTTGTGCGCGTTTATAAGATCAAAGTCGTTTATTCTCTTTTTATTGTAGGCTATTAAAAGTTCTTCTTTTCCTTTATTGCTTACGCGTAGGATTATCTTATTATTACTGAAATCTTCTAAATCTATCATCTGAATTGAGTTTTTGGCTAGGTGTGACTTAACTTTGTCAAAGAATTTATTATCTTGTTTTTGAACCTGCTTTTTTCTCCTGGTTTTTTTCTTTGGTTTGTCGAAAATATTCAGTTCTTTGCCTGCATCTTGTATCTTCAAAGGCTTAACTTCCTCAATCTCTTGCTTCGGAACTATTTCTAACTGCTTTTTTTGAAATGTGGAGATTATTTTTTCTCTAGCTTCGTTTTCGCTTAGTAAGAAGTATCTCCAGAATATCTCATTGTCTTTTTTAGTTGGTACTGCAAAATCTTTAATGCTTCTTAGGGCCACTCTTATGGCTGGTTCTAATTTAGTGTCTTTCAATATGCTTTTCTCTTTAAGCAGGAGGAATGCTTCTTTTTCTTTTTTTGGAAGGTAGGTATGGAACCCTTCTAACATTGGTTCTTGACCTGGTTGGAAGTAAAGGGGCGATCCACCGACCCTCATACAGCTTATTTTAAGAGCTTTTTCAGAGAGTAATTCAGAAAGAAAAGCCCCGGAAAATAACATGCTTACTCCAACTTCACGTGAAATATGCACTGGTAGAGAAGGCCCCCTTAACCGTATTATACTTTTTATCTGATTTTTGATCTCAGGAATTTTTTTACCTTGTAGTTCTTCTGACATTTTAAGACCAAGAATAAGGACATTATAAATTTTATGGCTTCATCCAGGATATTTCATAGTATGTAATATCAAGTTCTTCGTCTACTACCGCGATTAGTAGGTTTTTTCGTGTAGAGTGAGCTACTCGACTTTTAGCTGAAAAATCGTGCCAAGTGAGTCTAATTGATTCTGATACTGGATAGAGAATCCACTTAGCGTGGCCCTTTCCCGGTCTACAACCTTTGCCGTATACTCTGTATTCGGCTCCGAACTTTAAAGCTGTTTTTACAATGTAGCCTTTTTTACGCATGTCTCTAAACACCGAGTACTTAATCCTAATTTTTTTATCACTTTTTTCACTTATTTGCATCAGTTTTTCAAATGTGACTTTTTTGCTTTTTTCTGTAAGCTCGAGTTTTTTATTTTCAAGTAAAAATAAGGCTTCGACTAAGGAATAGTATACCTTTCCACTTTTAGGCTCTCCAAAACAGGATTTGCTGCAGAGTTGTTGAGCTTCTTTTTTATTACTGGAAATTGTACTTCCCTTGAGTGTAGCTTTAATTTTTTCCATGCATATTTGAAGAGGAGCATATTTTTAAATATGAGGGTTTATATAAGAGTATGAAAAAGAAGGTGAAAAGGAGTAACCAGCTAAAGTCTTTTAAGGTAGCTTTTTCAAAGACAAAGCTGGATAAGAGATATTGGAAATCTCTTTTTTTAAATGCTTTAAGCTCCGCTTTTACAGCCTTATTGATGGTTACAGTTTTTATTATTATTCTTTCTAAGCTACTAAACTTTATTGGGGGGGCTGGGGGTTTAGCTGGCCTTTTTCAGTTTGAAGATGCTTCAGATTTTGTTAATAAGTTGTTGTTAGCTGCAGCTTTAACTGCTAGCCTAACGGGATTATTGTTATTTTTATTCAGAGGTTTTTTTAAGGGAGTGATGTGGCAAGTGATTTCCCAGAAAAAATTTAAATCTTTTTTTAGAACTAGGTTCCTTGTGCTAAGGATATTGTTCTTAGCATTTTTAATTATCTCCTTACCGGTTATTACTTCTTTAGTATACAATGGTATCGATCTTAGGGGGGGCATCTACTTAGTTATCTTTATTTTTATGTTAAATATATATTACTTTTCTGTTGTCAGTTTGATTATTACGAACAAGTTGAGGGATAGTTTGAAAAAAGGTATATTGAATGCTGTGAAAGTACACAGGTTTTTGATTATTTTGATTTATTTTGGAGTGATTGTTCTAGCTTATGTGCTACTAGTTTTTGCTATGTTTAAGATTTTTTCTAGCCAATCTCTGTCTGATTTATTGACAAATCTTTATTATACCATTGTAACTAAATCTTATTCTTCCTACACGTTGATAGTGGTGGCCTATGTTTTTTGGTTGTTCTTTGTTGCTTATTTGAGAATATTTTACTTTGAGTTTGTTAAAAAATACTTTTTTGGAAAGTAATCTCGGGGAAAGATTTTTAAAGTCCGAGTAAGTCTTGTTGATATGTTAACTGCTAAGGCTAAAAGCAATTTGAACCTGACTTTAGTGGTTTTACCTGTAGTTCTTCCTGTGTTATAAACTAACACATTTCAATTTTTATCTATTCAATTGATATGTGTTTCTTATCATTAAGTTAGCGCTACAAGGGGAGAAGAATGGAAAGAATACAAATTGTAAAGTTAAGGGGGAGAAGAAAGGAAAGGGGAGTAGCTACTATCTGGTATGAGGTGCGTAAGGAAGTGCCTGAAAAATCTGGCTTTTTCTTTGAAGAAGGAAAAAGAAAAAGTATTAAGGGCCTTGCTTACTTTTTGGAGAGTATTAATGGGGAGTACACAATTGAAATGGACGCAGTAGTTGGGGAGGACTTAGAGGCATATAGGGCTAGAAAGAGTCAGGGACTAGAGAATTATTTGCCTAGTAATGATAGTAAGTAATTTAAACTGAAATTTGTACTTAATAAAATGGAAAAAGTGGATTTTGCTAGGATAGAGAAAAAATGGCAGGATAAATGGGAAACCAGCAAGGTTTTCAAGTCTAAAGAGGGGGGTAAGAAGTTTTATGTTCTTGAGATGTACCCTTATCCTTCAGGGAGTGGTTTGCATATGGGTCATGCTTTTAATTATACTGTGGGAGATATTTATGCTAGGTTTAAGAGAATGAATGGGTTTTCCGTATTGTACCCTATGGGGTATGATTCTTTTGGATTGCCTGCTGAAAATGCTGCTATTCAGGCTAAGGAAAATCCTAAGACTTATACTGAGAAAGCTATAAAAAGTTTTATACAACAGCAGAAGAGGCTAGGATTGAGTTATGATTGGGATAAGATGCTAATGAGCCACGACCTTAATTATTATAAATGGAATCAGATGTTCTTTTTAAAATTTTTAGAAAAGGGTCTAGTGTATAGGAAAAAGGCGCCAGTAAACTTTTGTAAGAAATGTGATACTGTGCTTGCAAATGAGCAGGTACACAATGGAAGGTGTTGGAGACATGCCGACACTGAAGTTGAAATTAAAGATTTAGAACAGTGGTTTATAAAAACTACAGAGTATGCTGATGAGCTTTTGGAGTATACAGATAAGCTAGAGTGGCCGGATAGAATTAAGATTATGCAGAAAAACTGGATAGGTAAAAGTGAAGGAGTTATTGAAGAGTGGGAAGTGGAAGGAATGAATATGAAACTTTCTTCATTTACTACTATGCCCCATACTACCTATGGTGCGTCTTTTATGGTTATTGCACCTGAGCATCCTATTGTTTTAGAGCTAGTTAAGGGGACAAAATATGAAAAAGACGCAAAGAAATTTATTGAAAAGTGCAAAAGATTTAGGATTGAGGACCCTACAAATACAGATAAACAGAAAGAAGGATTTTTTATAGGAAGGTATGTAAAAAATCATTTAAATGATAGGAAGATGCCTTTGTTTATTGCTAACTTTGCAATTATGGATTATGGTACTGGAATTGTAAAGTGCACGCCTACACATGATCAGAGAGATTTTGAATTTGCTAAAAAGTATGATTTGGGATTTTATCCGGTAATTAATCCCCCCGGGAAAAAGTTGGATCCTAAGAAGATGAACCAGGCTTATACAGACCTATCTGTTGGAACAATGGTAAATGCGGGGAAGTTTAGTGGGATGGATGCGGCTAAGGCTAAAGAGGCAGTAGCAGATTATACTGTGGAAATTGGACATGGTAAAAAAACGGTTAACTACAAGTTGAAAGACTGGTTGGTTTCAAGGCAGAGATACTGGGGAACTCCCATACCCATTATTTATTGTGCTAAATGTGGAGTTGTGCCTGTTCCTGAGAAAGATCTCCCTGTAAAACTGCCAGAAAAAGTTAAGTTTGGCAAAGGAAATCCGCTTGCTACTAATGAGGAATTTGTTAATGTGAAATGTCCTAATTGTAAGGGTGGGGCGAGGAGAGAGACAGATACAATGGATACCTTCTTTGACTCAAGTTGGTATTACATGAGATACGCTGACAATAAAAATACTAAGGAGCCTCTTGACAAAAAGAAAATTGGTTATTGGCTGCCTGTTGATCAGTATATTGGCGGGGCGGAACATGCGTGTATGCATTTGCTTTATGCAAGGTTTTTTACAAAGGCTTTGAGAGACTTGGGATATGTGAAATTTAATGAACCTTTTACTAGGTTGTTTAATCAGGGGATGTTACATGGAAGCGATGGTTATGTTATGTCTAAGAGCAGAGGTAATGTGGTGTTACCTGAAGAGATTAGTAAAAAGTATGGCATTGATACTGCTAGGCTGTTTTTAATGTCGATTGCATCTCCCGATAAAGACATTGGGTGGAGCGATAAGGGGATTCAGGGAAGCATGAGATTTATTAATAAGGTTATAAGTTATTTTGACACAGTTAAAATTGGGAAATCTAGTGAGAGGATTGAGAGTAAGTTTAATAAAACTGTTAAAGAAGTGACTGAGGATATTGAAATTTTTAGATATAATTTTGCAATAATTAAGATAAGAGAGTTGTTTGATTCCTTAAGTGAAAAGGAGAGTAAAGACATTTTGGCAGGATTCTTGAAATTGCTTCATCTCTTTTGCCCGCATATTACTGAAGAGCTATGGAACAAGTTGGGAAATAAAAAGTTACTTTCAAGTGAGTGCTGGCCTAAATTTGATGAGAAGAAGATTGAAGAAAAATTTGACAAACAAGAAGAAGCTGTAGATAAACTAAGACAGGACATTAATAATATTAAGAGGATACTGAACAAACAAGAAAGTAAGACTTATGTGTATGTTCTTCCAAAAGAAATTGAATTTTATAAGGATCTTGAAGGAATCACTGTTTATTCTGTATCTGATAAGAATAAATATGACCCTGAGAATAAAGCAAAAAAGGCTAAGCCTGGGAAGCCTGCTATCTTCATTGAGTAGGGAAAAGAAAAGAGGAAGATTAACTCCTCTTATCTACTGTGAATCCACATTCTGTGCATTTCCATTTTTCAAAGACATCTTCTTTAAATGAAAAAGGTACTAAATAACCTTTGTCACACTTTATGCATCTTGGAAAAATACAACAATCTTCTGCCATTTTAACCTCCACCTAATTAATTACTACTAGTTACAATTCTTTGTTTAAAAAGTTATAGTAAGATATAAAAGCTGTAAGTTCTAATTGGTATTAAGAAAAGTGGTAATTCAATTTAGTATTTCAAATAAAGGGGTTTATACTCTTTTAACTTTGGCTGTTCTTTTAATTGGTTTTACAAATGTTTATGCTTATAATGCGGGATTTAGTGGTGGAGATGCCTCTGTGATGGGACATAGTGCAGACGAACTTAATGTTATGGTTGGCACCACGGAAAAATCACTACAATCTGCAATTAATGATGGTGATTTTGGGGATACCAAGATAATGGGTAGAAGTTATACCAACTATTCTGCTTGGAATAATCCTTCAGGATATGAAGATAGAGAGTGTAATAAAATTTCATTTGAACTTTTAACATCCACCGCTGAAGGTGGAAGTTGGGGGATGTCTAACTGTGGCAGGCCAAATCATAGATTTATGGACCAAGATATTAATAGACTTGCTTGCATGGTTATTGTAGCAGAAATTGGGGCCGAAGGTTGTAGACATGTATGCTTAAGGTGTGATGAGTGGGCTTAAATTAAATTTAGAGAACAATCTCATTCTAATACGGCCTTTATTCTTCTTATGCCGGCTGCAACTGACTCTTGTTTTCTAATTTTAAACTTACCGAGTTCAGATGTATTTTTAACGTGTGGACCTGCACAAATCTCCTTACTGAAATCTCCTACTGAATAAACAGAAACTTTTTCTCCGTATTTATGCTCAAATACTCCTTGAGCGCCTGCTTTTTTTGCTTGTTCTACTGTCATCTCTTCTCTTTTTACAGAAATATTTTTCTTAATTTGCTTGTTTACAAGTTCTTCTACATCTTTAAGTTCAGCTTCAGTTAGTTTTCTATCGAATGCAAAATCTAAACGTAATCTTTCTGGAGTTATATTTGAACCTTTTTGAAATATCTTTGGGTCTTTGAGTACTTTAATTAAAGCTGCTAGTAGCAAGTGGGCTGCTGTGTGAAGTTTAGTTGTAGCTTCTGAGTTATCTGCTAGTCCTGATTTGAATCTTCCAACTGAAGAGGTTCTCGAAAGTTCTTGATGCTTTTCAAGCTCATTTTCAAAGTCTTCTATATCTACAAATAATCTTTTTTCTCTTGCAAGCTCTGTGATCATTTCTATTGGAAAACCAAATGATTGGTATAAAAGGAACGCTTCATTTCCAGTTATGGTTGCAGAGTTTATTTCTTTTTCAATTAGGTCAATCTCTTTAATAGAGTAATCGACTTTTTTCCTCTTATTTCTAAATGTTTGGTTAAATATTTCATTTTTATCTTTTCTTTGCATTAATTTTAAAAACTTATTTTTCTCAACAGGTGTTTTTTGTTGAAACAATTTTTTTGTCACATTTAATCCTTTTTCTAAAGCTTCCCCAAATTTCTTCTCTTCTTTTTCTAACTCATCTAAAACTTTCTTTTTGTTTTTAGCTAGGTGGGTGTAATCATCATAAATGGTGAATACAGGCCCGGCAACTTTTGAAGTAAAATTCCCTGACATTCCAAGCTCTTTTCCATATCTAATTGCCCTTCTAATCAACCTTCTTAAGACATAGCCTTGCTCTGCGTTGCCCGGAGTCATTCCATCAGCAAGAATCATTACAGATGCCTTTATGTGGTCTGCAATTATCCTCATTGACCTTTCATTACCTTTATAACTTTTCTTAGACAGCTTTTCAATTTGCCTTATAATTGGTTGCCACATATCTGCTTCGAAGTTATCGTCAAGTCCGTTTAATGTCGCAATTATTCTTTCAACTCCTCCCCCAAAATCAATGGTTTTTTGAGTTTGTTCTTTATAATGCCCCTTTTCATCTTTGTAATATTGCATTAGCACGTTGTTACCAATTTCAAGCCATTTGCTATCTTTTGGATCAAACTTTTTTGGTGCAGGAATATTATTTGGCAGCCAATAAAACATTTCAGTATTTGGTCCGCAAGGACCTGTAGTCCCTGCTGGTCCCCAGAAGTTATCTTTTTTTGGTAAGAAAGCAATTCTTTCTTTAGGAAATTTTAACTCTAAGTAAACTGCCTCTGATTCAGTATCTTTTGGAGCATCTTTATCTCCTGCAAAGCACGTTGCAGCTAGTCTTTCTTTAGGAACTTTTAAGATCTTTGT
The DNA here is from genome assembly GCA_043815245.1 of archaeon. GTDB lineage: Archaea > Nanobdellota > Nanobdellia > Pacearchaeales > GW2011-AR1 > JBDRJD01. The sequence continues at coordinate 38,151 of JBDRJD010000008.1, read as the reverse complement.
AACAAATTCAAAAGTCATTTTGATGGCTTCTTCTTTCCAATAATCTCCTAAAGACCAATTTCCCAACATTTCAAAGAAGGTGTGGTGGGAGGTGTCTCCTACTTCGTCTATGTCCCCCGTCCTAATGCTTTTTTGAACATTTGTTAACCTTTTCCCTAGGGGATGTGGTGTTCCTAAAACGTTTGGGATAATTGTTTCTACCCCTGAACCTATGAACAGTGTTGTAGGATCATCTTTTGGAATTAAACTTGAGTTAGGAATCTCTTTATGGTTCTTGCTTTTAAAGAATTCAAGGTACTCTTTAATTAGTTTTTTTCTAGTCCACTTTCCCATTGATACAGAAAAAGATTAATGTTTTTAAATTTAACCTAATTTTTCAAGCTCTCTTCTTATTTCAGCTAGTTTGTCTTGTATATCTCTTCTTTTTACACCCTCTTCGATTATTTCTTTTTCTTTTCTTACAAATTCCTTTTTACCTGATACGTGTGGCATTTTTCTAAGAAGGGCGCTTAATTCAAAATGAGCTTTTTTTACAGCGAGTCTTAGTTTTTCTTTTCTTTTTAACTCGTAGAGGCGCATTTCTCTGTAGTTTGATATTCTTTGAACAAGTTGGAGAAGGTCCATTTCAGCCCCCAATAACTCTCGCTTTGCAGCTACCGCTTCTGAATGATCAAGTTTTACATGTACTGGAGAATCAACCATTTTAATCTAACTTGTTAAAGACCCTCTTATCTACGTTATCTATCTTTAGTTTTATCTTTTCTATTTCTGCTTCCCAGTTATCAAGTTCTTTTTCTTCTTTGTCTTTTATGTTTTTTAATTCTTTTAGAGAAGACTCAATTTCTGAAAGTTTATTTTTTACTATCTCAAATGTTTCTACGGCTTCTTCAAATTTATCAATTCTTATAAAAATAGGCTCATCTCTTCTAGGGGTAATGGGTGGGGAATAAGATCTTATAGGCATAACAGGAGGAGCAGGTAAGGAAGGTGCCTCTATTGGTGCCATCTCAAAAGTTAACTTACCCTCTTTTAACCCAGAAGGAGGCAACATCTTCCTTTCAGGAATTTTAAATGGTTCTTTAACAGCTTCTTTTACAACTTCCTGGCTCATCCTATCACCAGACGAAGATCCAGGGAAACTAGGTAGAGAACTTAGATCATTTCCAGCAAACCTTGGAGAAAGCTCAGAAGACTCTGGCAATGGAGGCAATTCTGGAAGAGAAGGGATATCAGATCTTTCAGGGAAGGCCTCCTTTTTATTCTTTTTAAATAGCGCCATAATAAAATTATAATTTTAAAATTACTATAAATAGCTTTGTATAAATTATATAGTAGTTACTGAAAAAAACGAAAAGTATTTATGCTAGTGGATTTGTAGAATATAATGAAAGACAAGGTTCTTAAGGATATTATCAAAAAATTGTTGAGTAAGATCATAACTAAGCAGTCTGAGGAAGTGGTGGATTTGCTTTTTGGAAGGTCTAATGTTAATGAGTTTTTAATTGCTAAGAGGCTAGGGTTGACTATAAATCAGACTAGGAATATACTTTATAGGCTCTCTGACTATGGTTTAGTCTCTTTTATTAGGAAGAAGGATAAAAGGAAAGGTTGGTACACTTATTTTTGGACTCTTAGTACTCTTAAATCACTTGAATTAGCTAAGAAGAATCTTGAAGATGAAAAAGGGCACTTACTTAATGTGCTAAAGAGTAGGCAGACTAAAAACTTTTATTTATGTAAGACTTGCACTGTGGAGATAAGTGAGGAAACTGCTCTTAATAATAGTTTTACTTGTAGAGAGTGTGGTAATATTTATGAGCTTAGCGAAGCCCCGAAAGTTATAAGTGAGTTAAAGGCCAGGATTTCTAAGATTGATTCTGAAGTAGGCAAGATTGATGTAGAGATTGATAAGATTAGAGAAAAGGAAGACAAGAGGCTTGCTAGAGAGGCGCTGAAGATTAAGAAGGCTAAACAGAAAGCTAGGAAAGCTTTAAGAGCTAAAACTGTAAAGAAGGTTGCAAAAAAGGTGAAGAAGGTTAAGAAGAAGGTTGTAAAGGCTAAGAAAAAAGCTAAGAAGAAAAAGAAACAATGAAAATTAAAGAGATACAATGAATCGAAGGCATAAGAGGAGGGTGTCTCCTGCTTTTTTTAATAATTTGAGTGTAACTTTATGGTTAATTATCATAAATGTTCTATTTTTTTTAGTTGTAGTTTTAACTGGTTTTTTTACTCCTGATAAGATTAAGTATATTGCTTTAAGTCCGGAACTGACTTTACAAGGAAAGTACCTTTGGACCTTGGTTACTAGCATGTTTATGCATGGGGGCATTGCCCATTTGCTTATTAATATGTTTGTCCTATTTTCTTTAGGTGGGCTTTGCGAGAAAATAATTGGTAGGAGAAGATTTTTAGCTTTTTATTTGATTTCAGGAATTGTTGCAGGATTGTTATTTGTTGTTCTGGCAGGAGCTTTTGGCGGGGTTGATCTGGGAGCTAGAATTTTCGGGAGTATTGATAGTTCTGCAGTCGGAGCTTCTGGAGCGATATTCGCAATTGCAGGACTTTTTGTTGTTTTGTTACCTAAGATTAGATTTATGATAATTTTCTTACCTTTTTTCTCACTTCCAGGTTATGTAATGGTTCCTCTTGTGTTGATTGTTACTTGGGTGGCTTCTGCTGCTTCTGGTTTTCCTATTGGGAACACGGCTCACTTGGGAGGTTTCTTAGCGGGGTTAGTTTATGGGGCTTATTTAAGGAAGAGGTACAGGAAAAAGGTTTTAATGTTGAGTAAAATGTTTCGCTAGGTTTAAAAGAATACCTTTGCTTATAATAAAATGGGTTTATTGGATTTATATAAAGAAAGCTGGGAATTTATTAAAGAGTCTAGGAATTATATTTATTTAGTTGTTGGTTTGTTTTTTTTATCGGCTTTGTTCGGGTTTCTTTTTCCTATTTTTTTTGTAGAGACAATACAGCAGTTTATTCAGCAAGTAGTCTCTCAGACAGAAGGAATGAACTTTTTGCAGTTAGCTGTTTTTATTATCCAGAATAATATTACTGTGAGCTTTTTTGGGATGCTTTTTGGAATTGTTCTTGGAATTTTTCCTTTAATTTTGAGTTTTTTTAATGGATATGTTTTAGGTTTTGTGAGTAATTCTGTTGTTAGTGAGGCTGGATTTTTGCCGTTATTGCAGCTTGTTCCTCATGGCATTTTTGAGATTCCAGCTTTGTTTTTAGCTTTGGCGCTTGGGCTGAGGATGGGAGTTTATATTTTTATAAAAGATAAGATAAAGAAAAATAAAGGTTTCAAGTATATTTTTGAAAACTGTTTGAAGGTATTTTTACTTGTCATAATTCCGTTTTTAATTCTTGCAGGGGTTATTGAAGCGCTGCTGATTGTGCTTGCTAGTTAGTCTTATGCTCTGAGAGTGTTAAGCATGCCCTTATATTGTTGAGCTGCAGCAGCTTGCTGTTTTGGTGTAGATTCTGCGCCATTTGGAAACATCATTGCTCTACCGTTGTTCACAATTACATTATCTTTGTCAAAATATTTCCAGATTGCATCTGCTTCTCCTCCTTGTGCACCTACTCCGGGAAGTAAAACTAGCATGCTATCCCCAACATATCTCCTCACTGTTTCGATTTCGCGTTCCTGTATGTGGTTTTTTGCACTTGGTGCTCCGATTACTAATGCGTCTAATCCATGGAATCCTGCACTTTGTGCGAGTTGTACATATTGTCTTACGTATGATCTGTCTCCTAATCGGATTAAGTCTGGTCTCTGAAAACTGTCCTCTCCTCCTTCTACTAGCTTGTTTTTTTCTGCTGCGTATTCTGGATTACTCATTAAGCACATTGGAATTACACCAATCCCCCATTTTTTTCCTTGTTCTGCAGCTTCTTGCATATTTCCCGGAAAAGGCACAAATGTTACTGCATCTGCTCTTTGAGCTGAGTAAAAAACTCCTGCTTCATTTGTAGAGCCAATGTCAGCTAGTTTTGCGTCATCTATTAACACCATTCCAAGTTCATGAGCCATGGTGTAAATATCCTTAAGCACTGTTACGTCACCATCTGCTTCCCAATATCTGAAATTAGGTTTTACTGCTGCACAGTATGGGGCAACTGCTTCAATGTAGCTAATTGCCCATTTACCTTTGTCAACTCCTTCGGGCAAGCCTTTGTCTCCCCGGCCCATTGCAAATTCTGCAGGATCAAGCCCTGCACAGAGAACACTGTTCTTCTTGCTAACTGCTTCTTGCCACTGTGTTTGAAATTTAGTTTCGGTCATTATAAATTATTTTTTCTTTTGCTTTTCTACTTTTGGAAAACCATGAAGAGCTCCCCAATTAAATGGATCTTCACTCCAACTTGCCAACATTGCCTGCTGTTCTTGGGTTATATATTCCGTCTTTACGGCTGTTTCTAGCAGTACTGCGTAAGTTAGTGTGGGGTGTAGATTAATCCCCATCTCTGCAAAATGATTAAGAGTTTCTGGAAAATCATAAGAGAATATGGCCACACAATCACTGACCAGTGCACCATTTCTCCTCCATGCTTTAATCTCGTCTATACAGCTACCTCCTGTACTTACAAGGTCTTCAACATGTAATATTCTTTTACCTTTAATTTGTGGTGTTTCATAAGTGTCAAGAATATCTTCTGATAACACTTTTTTATCTACTGCTCCAGCATTTCTTATTGCTTTTATAGCTTCCTCAATATAAGTATATTTATTATGGAAATCAAGTAATAGGACGTGATCGCCTTTTTCAACAATGCCCTCAATCTGTTGTTCTTTTCCATGACCTTTCACTTTTTCTCTTACGTATGCAAGAGGAAGATTGTGATGGTTGGCATACCAGACTCCTGGAATGATTGATGCAGGGCATGTTGAAACAACTAAATCATATTTTTCCCCATCAATCCCCCCCACTTTGTACATCATTTTTTCGATTCTTGCCGGAGAAAACTGATGGAGCAAGGCGCTATCTCCGTCCCCCTCTATTATACCCATGGGGAGGTTTAGTCTTTGAGCTAGTCCTGCTGCAGGTGCAATTCCTGCTGTTGAAGTCCCTGTAATAAAATCTATTGGGATGCTATTTGCTTCAACAGCGCCCATAAAAGCTGAAGTTATGAGTGTTCTGTTATCTGGGTAGCGAAGATGCATTCTATTATCATTATAAATGGGCATCCTAAACCCTGAAGCCCATGTAAACGGATTGTCTGGGCGCACGTCTATCGCCTTAATTCTTAATGCTGCTCCAGCAACCTGTTCATCATACCCCATTTTTCTTGAGTATACTTATAATCAGTTTATATATAAATATTGTTCATCTAAATGAAGTGGTAAAGAATTCTGCAGTAGATTTATATATTTTTGGTTTTATGAAGATTTATGATTATTGACAGTCATGTACATTGTAGGGATGAAGGGTGGGCCGGAAAAGGGGAAACAATTGAGCATATGATTGGAATTGCTCCTGATTGCGGAGTGATAGGACTTTTTGATATGCCAAATAACAAACCTGAAACTACTACAAGAGAGAGAGTTAAGCATAGACTGGAGCTAGCAAGGCAGGCTCAAGAAAAACATCAGAATGGGACTTTTTATGGGCTGTTTGTTGGAGTGACTTCTGATCCTGGACAGATAGTAGGGGCTGTGCAGATGTATGATGAGTTTAATCCTGGAACTTTTGAAGGTGAAAGGGGGGTGGTAGGTTTGAAAATGTTTGCAGGAAGGTCTACTGGCGATCTAGCTATAGTTGATGAAGATGATCAGAAACGAGTTTATGAAGTTTTAACTGATGCGGGATACAAGGGGCCATTAGTAGTGCATTGTGAAAAAGAAGCATTTATTGAAAGAAGAAAGTTTACTGCAGTTATGCCGTGGACCCATAATGATGCTCAGCCAGAACAAGCTGAGACTGAGTCAATTTATGATCAAATTGATTTTGCTAAACGAGCAGGATATGAAGGAAGGTTGCATATTGCGCATGTTACTACGCCGACTGGGGCGGAGTTAGTAGATGGTGAAAGAGGAAACTTAAAAATAAGCTGTGGAGTGAATCCTGCACATTTAATTTTAAGTACAGAGCAAATGTATACTTTGGGAGGAGTATACTTGAAGGTGAATCCTCCGATTAGACCTCCAACAACAAGAGATGAATTATTAGGATGTTTTTTGCGGGGAATGATAGATACACTTGAATCTGATCATGCACCGCATACTTTGGATGAGAAAGTATTTAGCCACATGTCTGGATTGCCTCAATTTGCAGCGTGGCCAGAGATTATTATGATGCTAAGAGGTAGAGGAGCTTTGCAAGCAGATCTGGATAAGATGACTTTTTATAATGTTAATAAAATTTATGGAACCCAGATTGAAGCTAAACTAGGATTAAGAGGAAAGATTGGAAAGCATGTTGAAAGGTATACATTTAATCCGTATAAATTTTTAAAAAAAGATGACGCTTGAGAAAGTTTTAGTAGGTGGGAAGGAAGTAAATCAGTTAGCTCTTCCTTCTGGTGTCATAGCAACTACAGAAGCTGGAATAAGATTTGCTTTAGGACTTTCTCAATTAGGAATGGTAGTTATAAAGAGCACGAACTGGGATGGAAAATACATTCCTGAAGGGGCGGAAGTTCTTAATTTCGATTCAATGAGACATGCAAATAGAGAATCTATTTTTCTTCAATATGCACCAGGAAGTTATATGAATGCTGTAGGATTGAGTAACCCTGGAGCTTCAGGGATGAGGCAGACTTTAGAAGGCATTGTTATTCCAGATGATAAATTTTTAATGATTTCTGTTTTTGGTCGAGATATTGAAGAGTTTGTTAAGGTTGTTAGGGAGTTAAAAGAAATAGGAGATGGTATTGAGTTAAATTATTCTTGTCCGCACTCTAAAAAAGTGGGGCTTGCTATTGGGCAAGATCCTGAGTTAGTGGGGGCTATTACTAAAGCTGTTGTTGAAGAAACTGATAAGCTGGTTTTTGCAAAGTTAGGGCCGATTCCGAATATTGCTGATGTTGCTGAAGCTGCTATAAATGCAGGAGCTTACGGAATCACTGCAATAAATACAGCGGGGCCAGGGTATTTTAGTGTTGATGGAAAGCCAGTTTTATATAATAAGGTTGGAGGATTAAGTGGAAGAGGTATTTTTCCACTAGCTTTGAATTCTGTGAGACAGATAAAGCAAAGAGTTCCTGAAGCATTTATTATTGGAGGGGGAGGTATTTCTTCAGCGCAAGATATTAGAGAAATAAAAGAAGCTGGAGCTAATCTGCAATTTATGGGAAGTGTGTTTAGGGGAATGGATAGTAGAGCGGTTTCAGGATTTCTCGAAACTATTGAAAATGATTTAGATCCGGATAATTACCAGAATGCTGAGATTTTTTTAGAAGAAATAGCGAGAAACCATAATATGAAGTATAGGACAGCTGAAATTACAAAGAAAACTCCTGCAGGGGATGATTTTAATATTTTTGAAACTAGAGTTCTTCATCCTACTGCACATGCGGGTCAGTATATCATGGCCATGATACCTGGATTGAGTGAGAAGCCGTTTTCTGTTGTTGGTAGGCCATTGACTATTGCTGTAATGAGCAGAGGACATTTTACTGGAGAGTTTAATAAGCTTGAAGAAGGAGATAGTTTTTATTTTAGAGGACCTTATGGAGATCCGATTGTTTTTCATGATTCTTTGGCTAGAGGGGGGATTAGGATTCCTAATCATTCTTCTGTTGTTTTAGTAGGGGGTGGTTGCGGGGTGGCGAGCTTGCCTTTAATTGCAAAGGATACAGGGGGTGAAGATGCTAACTATGCTTTACAAGTGTATCTTGGAGCAAAGAATTTTTCAAATATTAGACCATTTATTAGCATGTTTACTGATTATACACCCTCACCAGAGAGTCTGAAGGTTATTAGTGAAGCGGGTGATGTTGGTACTGCAGGAAATGTTGGACACTTATTGGAAGATGCTTATAAAAGTGGAAAGTTAATGCCGGGAAGTTATTTTTTTAACTGTGGACCTAGGGGGATGCTTGATGCTGTTGAAGCAATTGAAAAGCGTGTTTCAGGATCACATATTTATTCCTCTAGGGAAAGGATGATTAGGTGTGCGGCTTCTGTTTGTGGTAGTTGTATAAGTGAAGCTGGGGAGTTTACTTGTAGGCATCCTTGGGAGAAAGTTCAATAAATTTATAAATTTGTTTTTCTTATCTTAAAAATGAAAAAGTGGAAGATTGCTCTAATAATTATAATTATTTTGGTGATACTAGTTGTATTCTCTATTTTTTTTAGAGATAGATTAACTTCTTATGTTGTGTTTAATTTTGATGAAGGTTGTAGAGTAGAAGAACCTTTATTTTGTCAGAGTTATAGTTTTTCATCTTCGGGGCTGGGTTTTAAATTAGAGAATACTGGTGAGCAGTCAATTGAGATTAACAAAATAGATGTGGATGGATGTGGAGCTAAGGTTTATGAAGTTGCTCCTTTGGAAATCCTCCCGGGAAATGTTTCTGAAGGATTAGTTTTTACCTGTGTATTAAAAAGTGAGTTAGATTATGATATTCAGATTTTTACTGGAGAAGGAACTTTACAAGGTAAAATAAAAGCTAGTTAAAAAAATGAGTTAAGCGAGTTTGCTTTCCGTATTCTTCTAATAGCCAAGACTTATTTTTGAAAACTTTAATAGGTAGGCGCATTCTTTTTTGAGATGCTTCAAGCGCAGATTGTATACTTGAAAACTTTTCTGGTTTAGTGGAAAACGCTTTTCTTGAAGCTTCTCTTAAAATTCCTGTGCCTAGCGGAGCGTAATATTCTGGGCGACATTCTCTCATTACTAAACATGAAGCTTGCCTTTTTATGCTTTCAAGATATTCACACAGAGCTAACCTATTTGAGTAATAAGCTCCTGTTACATTATCTGCATAGGTTTTTCTTTCAGAAAAACCTTCATGATCTTGGGCTAGATAAAGTTGGCCTACTGGATTCCAGACGCTTCCTGGAATTTTTGCTTCTATAACTTCAAATGCGAACTTATCTGGAAGAAGTAAGAATTCATAGTGGTTTCCAACGTATTCTGCATGAAACAGGAGAATTTCAGATATTTCTTGGTAGTAGCGGATTCTGTCAAGCAATAGTTTTGAAATTGTGTCGTCTGTGGCTGTAATGCTCCAGCGTGTAGGCACCAGTTTCCTTCTTGAGGCAGTTCCTAGCATTCCAGCTGAGAGGATTTTGATTATATTGCTAACAGGTATTTGGCTTTTGTATAATTCAGAAATAGCTATTGTAGATTTCACATGCAGGTCAGAAGTGAGGTAATCTACTTTTCTCTCGACTTTAGGATTTTCTTCAAGCCTTACTTTGTCAATTGGTGCTGGATTTCCAATTATTGGCACGTGTTTGTCAAAATCAATATTATAGGTTGGCTTTTTTTTGAGGAAAAACTCTGTGGAGACTGCCTTGCTTGTAAGAGATACTTCTTGCATTACTGAAAGATGCTTACTTGGACTTCTTGAATCTTTGATATTACTCTTGAATCTTCCGTATACTAAGCTTCCTCTGTTCTCTAGTATTTCTTTTATTTGAAGGTTTTTTTCTACCCAGATTTCTGGCATGCTATACATCTCTGTTTGTCCGTGGAATTGGGGGGACAAGATTCCCGTGTTAATTTGAGGATATCCAAACCTTCCTACAAAGATTTCTGGAGGTGAACTTCCAGAAAAGTGGAGCTTGGGTTTTGGAAGAAATCCCTTGAATTTCTTTAGAATTGGGCAGGCTTTCCCACAGTAGCCTCTGCCTTTGCACTTGCCACACATGTCAGAAATCAAATTGAGTACCCCCCATTTTATAAAAATACTAAATAATAAAAGATAATAAAAATAAAAATTTACTCCCGTAAGTCAGAAATCCCTAGTAAGATAAAAAGTGCGCCTATTCCTATTATAAACCAGAATATCCCCCCTTTAAGGGTTATCCAGGCTGGTCCTAAGAAGTCAAGCGATATTCCCCAGACTGCCCAGCTTTGTAGCCTAGCGTAGTATCCTATTAGGATCATTCCTATTACAAGTATCAGTCCGATTAAAAGTTCTAACCACTTGTTCATACCGGAAACAGAGGATTTTGATTTATATATTTTATGCTAGTGCAATATAATGATAAGGAATATATACTCTTGAGTTTGTTTAGAGGTATAACAGAAAAGGTGAAAAATGCATAGAATTGCAGTAGCTCTGATTTTTTTAGGAATTGCACTAGCTGGGCTGGTTTTTATTACGTCAGATCCTTATACTGGGCAGGTAATTGGGGAATTATTTCAAGAAGGGGGTGGGGGCTATAGTGGTTGGGTAATTGGTGCGGGGATGTTAATTGTAGCAGTGGCTATAGGTGTTGGGATAGTTTATAAAAAGCAGGCAAAAAATCAGAAAAGAAGTGTTACGTGAGGTTTAAAAACGCTTTTTTCTTGTATTTAAAATGTTAACTAAGGGAGAAATTGAAGAGATAAGAGAGCACTTAAATAAGGCTCAGAATCCACTTTTCTTTTTTGATAATGATGCAGATGGGTTATGTAGCTTTTTACTACTTAGGAGATTCATTCAAAGAGGTAAGGGAGTTGCAATAAGATCTTTTCCTGATTTGAATGTAAGCTACTTTAGAAAAGTTCAGGAGTTGAAGCCAGATTATATCTTTGTGCTAGACAAGCCAATAATTGCAGATAGCTTTGTTGAAGAAGCTAAAAAATTGAATATCCCCTTAGTTTGGATTGATCATCATGATATTGGAGAGGTATCCAAGGATATCTATTATTATAACCCCACTAGGGCCCGAGGTAATAATGTACCAACAACTTTCCTCTGCTATCAAGTAAGCCAAAAAAAAGAAGATAAATGGATAGCTTTATGTGGGTGTATTGCTGACGGGTTCTTGCCGGATTTTTCTGAAGATATAAGGATGGAGTATCCTGAGCTCTGGAGAAGTGTGCAGACTGCTTTTCAAGGGGTTTATACAACTGAGCTTGGTAAGCTGACCAGGATATTTAGTTTTGCTCTTAAAGATAGGACTAGTCATGTTGTAACTATGATTAAATATCTTTCTTCTATTAAGTCTCCATATGACATTTTAGATGAGAAAAAAGCCCACCAAATGCTTTTTAGATTTAATCAAGTAGATAGCAAGTATCAGAAGCTGATTCAGAAGGCTGAGTCGTTTGTTAAAAAGGGTAATCTTTTATATTTTCAGTATGGTGGAGAGCTGAGTTTATCTGCAGATGTTTCAAATGAATTAATTTACAGGCATCCGGATAAGGTAGTAGTAGTTGTTTATATTAAGGGGGTTAAGGCTAATATCTCTTTAAGAGGTAGTATGGATGTGAGAACTCTTACTGATGAAGCTATTAAGGGGATAGAAGGCGCTACTGGGGGTGGGCACTTGCATGCTACTGGTGCGCAGATGCAAGTTGAGGATCTTCCAAAATTTAAGGAAAATTTGGAGAGGTTAGCAAAATGAAACCTATAAAGCATTTAAAAGTTAAAAAAGAAATGAAAGTTTCTGAATTAGTTAAAGAAATGGGAGAAATTGGATTTCAGGCGAAAAAGCTAAGTGAAGCTGCTGAAATTTTAAGGGAGATGATTAAAGATAAAGAGTGTAAGATTTTTTTAGGTTTATCTGGGGCGATGGTGCCTGGAGGAATGAAGGAGGTGATCTTAGATATTTTAGATTACACTTCTGTGTTTGTAACCAATGGTGCTAATTTAACGCATGATTTAATTGAGGCTTTAGGAAATAAACATTATATTGGAAATGAAAATGAAGAGGACTTTAAGTTAAATAAGGAAGGAATCAACAGAATTTATAATGTTTATATGAAAGATGAAGTTTATCAGGATTTAGAGAAATTTTTTGATAAAAATTGGGATGGTCTTAAAGATAACAAGACTATTAAAGAATTTTTATGGAAGCTAGGAAGCTTGATTAAAACTAAAGATTCTATTTTGAGAAAGTGCTATGAAAATAAAATCCCAATATTTTGCCCAGCATTGGCTGATTGCGGAATTGGATTAATGATTTGGGGCAGGAAAGCTCAGGGTAAGAAAATAGAGATTGATGCATTTGAAGATATGAAGGAGATTATTGATTTTGCTTGGACTAGTAAGAAAAAAGGAGTTTTTTATATTAATGGGGGAGTTCCTAAAAATTTTATTCAACAAGCAATGCAGTTTTCTTCTCCTGCTTCATATGGGATTCAATTGGGATTGGATAGGGTAGAAAGCGGGGGGAGTGGTGGGGCTCCTTTAAAGGAAGGAGTTTCTTGGGGGAAGATGAAAGAAAAAGCGAGATTTGTGAATGTTTACTGTGATGCTACTATTGCTCTCCCACTGATAGTTGCAGGAAGTTTTAAATAATTTCTTTATCTCGTTAGATTATGAAAAAAGGGTTGAGAGTATTGCTAGCTGCAGACGGTTTCGTCCTATTTGCATTTGGGTTGTTAATACCTATTTATGCTATTTTTGTTGAAGAAATTGGAGGAGATGTACTTGATGCGGGAATAACTTATGCTGTTTACTTATTTTTCATGGGGGTATTTATTTATTTTGTAAGTAGGTGGGAAAACCATCAGAAACACAAGGAGAAATTATTGATTTTCAGTTATGTACTCTTTTGTTTCGGAGCAATAGGTTATTTTTTTGTTACAAGTAAGTACCATTTATTTTTAGTTCAAGCCATTGTAGGGGCCGCTGAGGCATTTAACAGTCCGGTATATGATGGATTATATAGTAAATTCTTAGATAAAGGTAAGTTTGTATCTGAGTGGGGGCTTTATGCAAGCATGAGGAGCTTTGTGACCGCTTTTGCAGCTCTTGCAGGAGGAGCTCTTGCTTTTTACTTTGGATTTAAGGCACTATTTACAGTTATGCTTGTTTTTTCTATTTTAGGGCTTTTGATTTCTCTTAGGCTAAAAAGAATTAACAAAATTGGCAGGGTTTAGTAGCTCTTACCAATGTGGATTAAATATGCGGCTTGTTTTTTACAGTAAATGCACTTTTTTCCATTTAAGCTAGGTTGAGTGAGAGGGATGTTTAGTGTTTTTGCTCCAACTGTTTTTGCTTTAATCCAGTCTTCGCATTCTGGATTACTGCAAAGGGGAGCTAGTGCAATTTTTTTATCTTTAATTGCTTTTTTTAGTTCATCCATTGAATCTGCCTTCGTAATACTTGTTTTTAATAATTTTTCCGCATTTTTGTAAAGCTCGTTGTGGATTTCTTGCAGTAGCTTTGGAACTTTCTTTTTAAGTTCTGATATTTTTACCGCTGATTTTTGGCCGGTTCTTTTCACAATAGAAACTGATTTTGTCTTAAGATCCCTTGGGCCGAGTTCAATTCTTAAAGGGATTCCTTTTAACTCCCATTCGTTAAATTTCCAACCCACACTATAATCTTCTCTTTCATCTAGTAATGGGAAAAATTCTTCTAGCTGTTTAATTAGTTTTTTGGCTTCACTTAAAACTTTTTTCTTAGAATCTGATTTGTAAATCGGGATTACTACTATTTTATTTTCAGCCAATTTAGGAGGGATTACCAATCCTTTATTATCAGAATGTATTGCAAACATTACCCCAAGCATTCTTGTTGTAATTGCATAAGTGGATTGCCAAACAAATGATTCTTTTCCTTTTTCATCTAAGAACTTTATTCCGTAGGCTTTTGCAAAATTCTGCCCATCATCATGGTAATCTGGGCCCTGTATTGCTTTTCCATTTGGTAGCATTAGTTCAATTGTATAAGTATCTAGGGCTCCAGCAAATTTTTCTTTTTGAGTTTTCTTACCTATTAATCCTGGGAGAGCCATATAATTCTTAAGGAAATCAGAATAGATTTTGAGTATTGCGTTTTTGTCTTTTTCTAAATCTTTTGGATTGGAGTATGCATGATGGCCTTCGTTCCATAAAAATTCTCTGGTTCTAAAAAATGGGACTGGATGCTTAAATTCCCATCTCACTACATTGTTCCACTGGTTTAACCTTAGCGGAAGGTCCCGCCAAGATCGGATCCATCTTGAATATGAGTCATACATTATTGCTTCTGAAGTTGGACGGACAGCAAGCCTTTCTTTTAGTGGAGTCTTGCCAGCCTCTGTAACCCATGCTACTTCTGGGGTGAAGCCTGCTACATGGGTTTTCTCTCTTGCGAGGAGAGATTCTGGAATAAAAAGGGGAAAATATACGTTCTGAATACCTATTTTTTTAAATTCTTCATCAATTGTTTTTTGTGTTTTTTCCCAGATTGCATAGGATCTTGGACGAAAGACAATTGCTCCTGATACTCCCGTATAGTCCGCTAGTTCGGATTTAAGAATGAGCTGCTGGTACCACTCTGAAAAGTCATTTTCTTTTTTTACAGTAAGTCCTTCTTTTTCACTCATGTAATGACTAGTATTTGGTGTTATTTAAAGTTTATTCAAGAATCATTTTCAACAAAGCCATTCTTATGAGTAAGCCGTTTTGGGCTTGTCTGAAGTAAGCTACTTTAGGATTATTTTCTTCTGTTTCAATTGAGAGCTGGACTTCATTTATTTTCGGCAGTGGATGCATTAGTCTAGCCGAGGATTTCATTTTGTCAAGTTCTTTTTGAGTGACTATGAGCTTTCCTTTTGCTTGTTCATAATCTTCTACAGACATTCTTTCTTTTTGGATCCTTGTCATGTAGATAACATCTATTTCGGGTAGAATATGCTCGAAACTTGACAACTCGTGGAATTTTGTATCGTTTCTTTTTAAGTATTCTTTTAAATCTTCTTTCATTCTCAGATTTTCAGGAGATATAAAGAATATCTCGTTGTTTTCAAATTTTCCAAGCATGTACGCTAGTGAACGGACAGTTCTTCCGTAGGCCAAGTCTCCCACTACCGCTACCTTTAGATTATCAACTCTTCCTAGCTCTTTTTTTATTGTATACAAGTCAAGAAGAGATTGTGTTGGATGTTGCCCTGTTCCGCTACCTGCATTTATCACGGGAACTTTTGATATCTTTGAAGCTATTTCAGATGCGTCTTCTTCTTTGTGCCTTAGTACAATTACATCGCAGTAATCATCTATAACTCTTATTGTATCGTTTAAACTTTCCCCCTTTACTACTGAAGAAAACATTCCGGCAGCTTCTGTAGAGATTACTTGGCCACCTAATAGTTTCATTGCTGATTCAAAGCTAAACCTTGTTCTCGTTGACGGTTCGTAGAATAGTGAACACATAATTTTTCCTGCTAAAATCGGCGAAGGTTTTTTAGAAAGAAAGGAATCTGCAATACTAAACAGTGTTTGAATAGTTTCTTTATCAAATTGCTGAGATTCAACAACATGGAATAACCTCATTTTTCATAAAAAGCCCTAGATGTATAAAAGCATTTATGTTGTGTAAGTTATATTATGGCGTGGCCTATTTCTTCGAATCCGATTTCATTTATTGCATTTACCATTTGGTTTGACTCTAAGGCAAATCCTAGATTCTCTCCGCCAGATATTTTGAAATTGTTTATGCCTATGACCTCTCCCCGAGTGTTAATTAATGGACCTCCAGAGTTTCCAGGGTTTAGTGCAACATCAGTTTGGATATAGTAAGGAAGATCGTTAATACCTTCTCTGTCTACTCCTGAGACAATGCCTTCTGAAACTGAAAAAGAAAGACCTAGGGGATTCCCGATTGCAATTACTTTTTCGCCTATTTTTACTTTATCTGAGTCTGCAATTTCAAGAGGATCATAGCTGCCGGATATTTTTAATACGGCTACATCCATTGTTAGGTCATATCCAATTAAATCTGCGTTTATTGATTCTTTGCTGTAGGTTAGTATGTTTGCAAATGAAGCACCGGATAGAACATGCGCGTTTGTTACAATATATCCATCATCTGTTAGGAGGAATCCTGTGCCTTGAGAAACGTCTGTACGAACTGTGACTACTGAATGGACTGCTATTTCAGCAATTCCTGAAAAGTCGGCTGATGTTTTTGCTTTTAAAACACTTAATTCTTCTGTCAGCAGGTCTTGCGTGTCAATTAAACTTGAAGTGAGCTCATTAAATTTTCCTTGAGTTTCTTTTTGATTTGAATCGATTTGTATTTCTATCTGGTGGTAAGAGTCATTTATCCTGTTTTCTAGCTGTTCCGTCCTAATTATAAAAGTGGTCATAATAAAGACCTGGCTAGCCATAAGGATTATTATAAGCGTATAGAGCGATAAAACATGACGTTTCATTTTTTCACCTCAAGATTATATAATACGCATATTTTAAATATGTTTGTTTTTTCTTAATATTGGGCCTATAGTTTAACGGATAAAATAACAGGTTTCGGCCCTGTAGCTCTAGGTTCGATTCCTAGTAGGCCCGTAAACTTTTCACAAAGTAAAAAAAGAGGAGAATATGAATAAAAAAGTATTTGCTGCAATTGCAACTTTAACTGGTACAATTATAGGTGCTGGATTTTTAGGGATTCCTTATGTTAGCTGGAAAGCGGGGTTTCCAATTGCCTTTGTTTATATTGTAGTTCTTGGACTGCTAATGTATCTTTCTAGGCTTTATTGGGGGGAGGTAATATTAAGGACCAAGGGGAATCATGAATTAGTGGGTTATGCTGAGAAGTATCTTGGAAAAAAAGGAAAATATGTGATTATGTTCGCAATGATTTTTGGAATATACTCTTCCTTGCTTGCTTATATGATTGGAGAGGGAAGAAGTTTGAGTTTTTTGTTTTTTGGGAGTACAGAGCATACATTGTTGTTTGGAATAATCTTTTGGTTTGTGCTTTCGGGCCTCACTCATTCTGGTATCAAGGCTATGAAGAGATTTGAGCCAATTGCATTGATTGTCGTTTTGATTACCTTTTCAGTGATATTTCTTTATTATGCGCCTAGTGTGGATATTGCAAAACTTGCTACTATCTCGGGAGATAAACTTGATTGGTTTGTTCCCTTTGGAGTTATCTTATTTTCTTTTTTAGGAACTGCTGCACTTCCTGAAGTAGGGATGTTATTAAGGGGCAAAGAGAAGTATATGAAAAAAGTTATTACCATTAGTAGTCTGTTACCCATTATTATCTATCTTTTATTTGCTCTGGTTGTTACTGGAAGCTTTGCGCAAGTACCTGAAGTTGCTACTCTAGCTTTGGGAAAGGTATTTGTATTTTTAGGAATTTTAACAATGTTTACTGCTTTTCTTGTTTTATCTTTTGCTATAAGAGATATGTTTTGGTATGACCTGAATCTTAGCAAATTTAAGTCATGGTTGTTGGCCTCGCTTACCCCCATGGTGCTGTTTGTTTTATTAACTGTGTTTAAGTTGCTTACTTTTACAAGGATTCTTGGATTGGCTGGGGCTGTGGGTGGGGGAATAGAAGTCATTGCTGTAATGTTTATGCTTAAGAAGGCAAGGGAAAAGGGTAATAGGGAGCCGGAATTTACGGTTCATATGAGCTGGGTCGTCATAGTTTTAATTACATTAGTATTTACTTTGGGAATCTTTTATGAACTATTAAGGTTTTTTTAGAGTTTTTTAACATTCGTTAAGCTTAAAAACTAGGAATTTCTAAAGAGGTTTTATGATTAAGGTTAAAAATGAATGAGACGGCTAAAGAAAAAGAGGACTTACTTAAGGAGAGATCTAGAAAATTAAGTATTAAGGAAGGATGTGCATATAGTGTTAGTGATGGATTTGGATTGAGGTATATCACCCCCTTTGCGCTTGCCTTAAAGGCAAGCAATTTTCATATCGGACTCTTAGCTTCTATCCCTTCGTTGTTTGGGAATTTATCGCAATTTTATTCAGCTAGGGCACTGGAAAAACTTCCAAGAAAAAAAATAGTTTTTTATGGAGTTCTATTACAGGCGATAATGTGGCTTTTTTTAATTTTTTTAGGAGGATTGTATTTTGTTTGGGATGTAAGCTCAGCAATTGTTGTTCCTTTACTAGTCGTTTTTTACACCCTTCTTGTTTTATTTGGGGCTTTTTCCGGACCTGCATGGTCTTCTTGGATGAGAGACTTGGTTAATGCCAAATCAGCTGAATACTTTGGCAGGAGAAATAAAATTTTAGGGGCTGTGGCTTTAGTTTCTATGTTGGTTGCAGGATTAATTTTAGAGTATTTTGAAAAAACAAATCTGTTTATTGGATTTGTTATCTTATTTGGACTGGCTTTTGTTGGAAGGAGTATATCTGCTTATTTGTTTACAAGGAAATATGAGCCAGAGTTAAAACCAGAGAAGGGATATTATTTCAGCTTTTTTCAGTTTTTAAGAAAAATGCCTAAGAACAACTTTGGAAAATTTGCCCTTTTTGTTGCCTTAATGACCTTTGCCGTTTCAGTTGCATCGCCTTTTTTTGCAGTTTATATGCTGAATGAGCTAAAATTCAGTTATTTTATTTTTACACTGACTATTGTTTGCCATGCTCTTTTCTCATTATTATTCATGCCTGCTTGGGGTAAATTTGCAGATATTTATGGAAATATCAAATCAATAAAAATCACAGGAGTTTTGATTTCTTTAGTGCCTTTTTTATGGGCTGGATCAGTTTTTTTTAAAAACTTTGTTTTTCTTGTAGTTTATATAGTTTTAATTGAAGCATTTTCTGGTTTTGCTTGGGCCGGCTTTAATCTTTCAATGAGTAATTTTATTTATAACGCCGTTTCAAGGCAA
Organism: archaeon; assembly: GCA_043815245.1. GTDB lineage: Archaea > Nanobdellota > Nanobdellia > Pacearchaeales > GW2011-AR1 > JBDRJD01. Next base: position 19,463 of record JBDRJD010000008.1, on the reverse strand, counting down.
AGAATGGCTTTGTGTGTTGCTTATTTCAACATCCTTAATGCTATCGGCATTTTTGTTGGGGCCAATATTGGTGGATTGATTTCCAGTTTTGATTTGAGCTTTAATTTTAGTCCGCTTGTTTTGATAATAATCCTCTCAGGAATTTTAAGATTATTAGTTTATTTAATCATGGTTTCTAAAATTAAAGAAGTTAGGAAAGATACTTTAGGGTTTGATATGGGGGATATAAAGAGGGGAATAACTCTGTTATCTCCTTCCCATGTGTTAAGGTTTTTTGAAATGAAAATTACTAAACCAAGGCCAGGACATTTAGCTAGTTAGTTTTTAAAAGTCTTTCTAAAACTTTCCTTGCAATCTGAAAATCTGCTCTTCTATTGGAAGCTTTCATTATTTCTCCAATTAAAAAATTAAAAGCTTCCTTTTTACCTTCTCTGAAATCTTGAACTACATCCTTATTTTTATTTATAACTGATAAGCAGATTCTCTCAATTTCCTTTTCTGAAGTTATTCTAGATTCTGATTTTAGTTTATTTTTAATAGAAAAACTTTTTGGAAAAAATTCATTCAGTATTCTTTTTGCTTTTAGTTCTGTTAGTTTCCCTTGCTTAACCGCTTCTAATAACTCAATAAAATGCTCTGCTTTTATTTCTGTATCTTCTAAAAAAGCTTTATTATAATTTAGTACTCTTAGGAGTTCGATTGTTACCCAATCAAGAGCGAATCTGGGCTGGACTTTTTCTACAACTTTTTCAAAAAACTCTACTAATTCAAAATTAGCATATAGTATCTCAGCTGATTTTTTATCTATTTTATGTTTTTTTATTAGCTTTTGCAGTTTTTCAACTGGTGTTTCTGGGAGCTTTGATTTTATTCCAGATACTCTTTTTGAGGATATCTTTAAAATTGGGAGGTCAGGGTCTGGGATGAATCGATAGTCTGCTGCCTCTTCCTTTTCACGCATCTTAGATGTTTTTCCTGAGCGATCGTCAAATCTGCGCGTTTCTCTTGATGTTTTTTCTTTTCTTTGTCTGGAAATCTCGTATTCAATGGCCTTTTTTATATTAACTGTACTGGACATGTTTTTTACTTCTACGCGTTTCCCCCCCGCTTTTTCTCCTATTGAAATATTTACATCTACTTTTATTCCCGCGTTTTTATCCAAGGCTTTTATATATGAAAGAGTGAGGACTAATTTTTTTAGCCAGGCTTCAACTTGTTCCGCCGATTTAAAATCTGGAGAGGTGACTATCTCTACTAATGGAAGACCGCTCCTATTGTAATCAATACAGCCTGTTTCAGGATTCCATGCTGCCGGATCTTCTTCTAAATGTGTCTGAATAATCCCTACTTTTCCAAAGTTTCCTCTTTCTCCAACAGGAACTGAGTAGCTACCCGAAATTGTGTCCTGGTAACCTTTTGGAAGGTCTGGCCAGTCATAGTGTTTACGCTGCCATTTAACTTGTGAATTAATTTTACAATTCAGCATCAAGGCAATTTGAATTATTTTTTTTATTGCTTCTGTATTTGGAGCCAGGGGTTTGCTTCCTGGTTGTCCGGTGCAGATGGGGCAGACATAAGTATTGTGCTTTACTGCCGCTTTTTTTAAATGGCGAGAAGCCTTGCATCTACAAAATAGCTTTTCTTTTGTTTGCAAGTAACCGTGAACTTCTAAACCTATTTTTATGTCTTCCATAATCTAGTTAGTAATGCTTTGTTTTTAAGCTTTATTAGAAAGCTTTAAGAATAGTAGGGGTTATTATAAACTATTAAAGATGGTGATTCAAATAAAACTTTCAAACAAAGTTTTGTATACCCTGCTTAGTCTGCTTTTTCTAGTTTCTATTTCAATGGCTGTTTACGCTCTTAATTATAATGAACCTTTTCATGCGAGCGATCAGGTGGAGGTGAATATAGGGGGGAATCTTAAATCATTGCAAGATGCAATTGATGCAGGTGAGCTTAGTGGAGGAAGTGGAGCTACTGGAGATATTACTGGAGTAGCTGCCGGAAATGGTTTGGCGGGAGGAGGGACTAGTGGAGATGTGACGTTAAGTTTAACTGACGCTACTAAAGATTGTGCAAGTGGACAGGCAATTAGGTCTTTTGATTTAAGTTCAGGTGGAAACCCTGTTTGTGTGAGTATACCTTCTGCTGCAGTTTGTACTTGGGGGAGTCTTACTTATACTACTGGAGCAGAATGTCAAGTGGGAACAGTATGTCATTGTGCTGCTACGACTGTAAACGCAAGGTGCCAGAGTAATGGTGCGTGGAGTAATTTTAATACTGGTGATTGTACTAATTGTAGAACTCTTTGTGGAGGTTGACTTCAAACAGCCTTGAACTCTTCGAGTTGTTTATAAAGGGGGTTTTCTTAGACAAAATATGGACGACAAATTTATCCTTATGGGGATGGATGATGAAAGAAGTAAGAAGATAGCGGAAGTCATCGGCAATAAGACTTGCAAGAAGATTTTAGATTACCTTGCAGACAATACGGAAAAGAGTGAAAAGGAAATTTCTGAAGCATTAGGAATCCCAATTAATACTGTTGAATATAATCTTAAAAAATTGCTTGATTCTGGTTTGGTAGAAAAAGCAAAGAACTTTTTCTGGAGTAGAAAAGGGAAGAAAATTGATTTATACAAGCTGGCTAAAAAGCATATAGTTATCTCTCCTAGGTCTACTAGGCCAAGTATGACCTCTCTAAAAGCAATTCTTCCTTTAATAGCTGCAATGGCCGCTGTTATAATCATTTTATTAGCTTTATGGGTTCCTCAAGACCAATTACCCATTGTGGGTCCAACCGAGCCAATAGAGGAAATTGATAACCTTAATGTGTTCACTTCTTTAGCTGAAATGAAAAAATATATAGAAGATAATACTTTAAGTTCAAGAGGCTATGGAATTATGGAGGAAACTTTTTCAGCTGCTGCTGGTGCAGGGGCTGCTAAGGCTGTAGATTCAAGTTCAGCCTCAGAGTATTCAACTACAAATATCCAAGTGGAAGGAGTAGATGAACCGGATATTATCAAGAATGATGGAAAGTATATTTATGTTGTGTCTGGAAGTAAGGTGATAATAATTAATGCTTATCCTGCTGATGACATGGAGATATTGTCAGAAATTGAATTTAATGACAGTGCTGTTAGAGAGATATTTATAAATGATGATAAATTAATCGTGTTTTCAATTGATTATACTGCTGTACCTTACCCTGCAGAAAGGTGTATGGCTATAGGTTGTGTGGTCCCCCCTTACTATCGGGAGTCCAGGACTTTAGTTAGCATATATGATATTTCAGATAGAGAAGATCCGGAGTTAGAAGACCAGGTGTCGGTTACAGGAGATTACTTTGATTCTAGAATGATTGGAAATTATGTTTATGTTATTGCTAATCAGTATGTTTCAGAAGAACCGGTTCTGCCTTCAGTTGAAAAGAACGGAGAAGTAGACATAATTGAACCAACTGAGATTTATTATACTGATATTAAGGATTACAACTTCCAGTATACTATTATTCTCAGTGTAAATGTAAATAATGGGAATACTAATGAAAAAGCAGTGTTAAATGGAATGACTCAGAATATTTATGTTTCTAAAGATAATATATACACTACTTATACGCAGTATGCTAGCTGGTATGAAGATGCTCTGAATATGGATGAAGAGTCTACTATAATTCATAAGATATCTATTGATAAAGATGAGATAAATTATGTTGCTTCTGGAGAAGTAAAAGGACATATTCTTAATCAGTTTTCAATGGATGAGTACGATGAGAATTTTAGGATTGCCACCACTTCTGGTAGTTTATGGGGGCGTGAGGAGGGTATTTCAAAAAATAATGTCTATGTGTTAGATGAAGATTTGGAATTAATTGGAGAGTTAGAAGATCTTGCTCCTGGAGAAAAAATTTTCTCAGTGAGATTTATGGGCGAGAGAGGGTATGTTGTGACTTTTAAGAAAGTTGATCCGCTTTTTGTGATTGACTTGGGAGATCCTGAAGATCCAAGAGTGTTAGGAAAGCTAAAAATTCCAGGATATTCAGATTATTTGCACCCGTATGATGAGAACCATATTATAGGAATTGGTAAGGAAGCGGTTGATGCTGGGGAGGATTTAAAGGATAGGAGGCAGTTGGATTTTGCGTGGTATCAAGGTGTGAAGATGGCCCTATTTGATGTTTCAGATGTAGAAAATCCGGCAGAGTTGCATAAGGTTGTAATTGGAGATAGAGGAACTGATTCAGATGCGTTATATGATCATAAGGCATTTTTATTTGACAGGGAAAAGGAGCTCTTAGTGCTCCCTATTTTACTAGCTGAAATTAAAGGAGAAAAAACCGCTGACAACCAATATGGAGGGTATGTATATCAAGGAGCTTATGTGTACAATCTTAATTTAGAAGATGGATTTGAATTAAAAGGAAGAGTAACGCATTATACTGATCAGGAGATATTTGAGAAAAGTGGATATTACTTTTACGGAGATAAAAATGTACAGAGAAGTTTGTATATGGATGATGTGTTATATACTTTTTCAAATGCAATGATTATGGCTAATGACTTAGATGATTTAGATGAGATTTCAAGTGTAGAGCTTCCTGCTGGAACAAATGTTTTCCCTAGATACTACTAATCGCAAGGTTTAAAAACCATTTCTTTTTACCTTTTTAAACAGGTCCAGCAAAATGGTTCTTGATAGACTAAGAAGCTATCTGGGAGAGAGTGGCTCATTAAAAGGTACTGAAGTATTGGAAAATAGTGGAACTTCTCCAAGTAGGGTAATTCCATTAGGGGGGATTGAAGAAGTTAGGAAAAGATTAGATGAGGTGGACTTAAGTGAGGCGGATAGTTATACTGTGGGGGATGTTCACTTTGGTACTTTTTCTCAATGGGCCACAGCTGCTAGTTCTGTGAGGGACCCAGATAAAGCTAGGAACATTTTGTATTTTGGATTTCAGCCATTGTATGATGCTTTAATTAGGAGAGATTTTCATGATGGGCAGGCAGACGTTGCTGTTAGAGCTTTAGATAAGGTTTGTGAAATTGGTAGAGAGTTTCTTACTGGGTGTTATTTAGGAGAGCCTAATGTGGAGATTTTAAGAGAGGGCGCAAAAGAATTAGGAGAAGAGATGGATAATTTACATGATGTAGGGTTTAGACCTAAGTTTAAAAATGTGGATTATAATCATATCTACCCTTCTCACATTGTTTTATTTATGCGGCAGGTAGTGGATTATGCTTTGGATGGTAAAATGGAAATGCCAGACTTTATAATGGGGTGTGCTTGTGGTAGTGCTGAAATCGTTATGCCTCTTGCTGGAATTTTGGGAGTTGAGTTTGGTTTTATAAGAAGATCTTATAGGCGGGGGGATGATGCGCCAAGAATAGTTGAGGCGCATGTAGACAGGTTTAAGCAAGATTTGGAAGGATTAAATTTGTTATGTGTTGAAGATTATGTTTGTACTGGGACGTCTTTAGGGAAAGTAATGAGGAGAGCTAAGGAGTTTGGACCGGCTGAAATTGCTGGAGTTTCAATTAATAATACGGGGAATAATAGAAGTAGCCTTACTTGTAAAGTAAATGCAAGAAAATTTCAGATGTATACTCTTCCGGAGGGATAAAATGGTAGAAAACGGTTTAGTTCAAAAAATAAGAGCAGAACAAGGAGAGCCTTTAATTGGAGTTATAGGCGCGACTCGCCCTAGTCCGGAATATAGGAAGGCAACTGGTATGTTAGTGGGCTCTAGTTTAAGAAAATACTTAAGATGGAACCCTGGAGTCATTTTTACTGGTGGTGTTGAAGGGGTGGGGGTAGATGTGTATGATGGAGTTGCTGCTTTTTTAGAAAAAAGATTTTTAAAATCCTTTAATGCTGATAAGTTTTTTGTTTTAGTTCCGGAATTAGTTGCTCAGAAGGCAAGCGTATCTGATTTTTTAACTGGTCCTGTTTTGACTGAGTATCAGCCTCCAAAAGAGTATTTTGATATTGCTAAGAAATGTGGAAATGAACTTGAGGTTGTGAGGGCTGGGAAAGATATGACTGAGAGAAGAGAGTATGTTGGAAGAGTGGCAGATGTTTTAGTTGCAGTTAATGGTGGATTTGGAACTTTAGATGAATCTTATCAGGCTATGAAGCAAGGCACACCGGTCATCTCATTGTGGTATAGTGGTGGTGGGGCTAGGGATTTAACTTTAATAAAACAAGGAAAACTTCCAGAAAAAGAAAAAGCTAAACTGGCAAAGTTTGGGATAAATTTTGAGGAAGTTGATAGGGAATTAATAAAAGCGGTAGATGGGCATACTGATATGATAATTGCTTTAAAAGCAGTTTTAAAAAATCGCAAGGTTTAAATATTTCTAATTTATCTGATTTTGATGATAGCTATATGTCCCGCTTACGTGCTTCCGGATTATAATTCTTGTACTGTTAGATTAACTTGTAACCTTAGGAATGCTTGTCAGGAAGGAGCTGTACGTGGAATCGGAAGCAGGGGGGAAGAGGCATCTGAAGGTTTTTGGGGCATTCAGATTAAGCCTTTAGACTCTAGGGGTTATGATTTTGGAGAAAGAGTTGCAGATGCAGATATTGCTGCTGGGAGAGTTGAGTTTTTTCCAGATGTAGAAACGGCAATTAGAGCCTTGGAAAGAGGAATTTAGTTAATAACCTTATTCTCTATACAGTATATATTGTTAGTGTGTAAAGTATATATCCTCCAGCCGATTTAACTTCAGATGACTGGGGAAAAAGCAGTTTTTTTATTTTTAGCTGCGGTTTTACTGATACTGCCCGGGGTGATGGCTATTAATACTGATAAAGAAGAAATTGGGACTTGGAATAAGGCTCTACCAGTTGCTTCTTCAAGTGCGTGTTGTTCTTTTTGTACTAATTTAAAACCTTATGCTACTTTTTGGACACCTGGCACTACTATTTATATTAACAATGATTTTGATTTAGATTATCCGGCTGATTTAGTTTTAATTTTTGCAATTGATAATGATATAGAGTGTTGGATGAATGGAGAGTATATTTTTGGTTATTATCATGAAGGATGTGCGGAAACTATGAACCCTCATAAGAGGACTATCTCTAAGGAGTATACTCAAGAAGGTTCAAATAGACTTAGATGCAAGTTAATTGATCATTCTGATGGGGGTATGGCTTATTTTGACGCTGTATTAGCAGCTGAAAAGGATCTGTCAATTGAAGAAACAATTCCTGTTCAGGTTGTAAATTACGGGGGGTGGCTTGAGGATAAAGAAGGGATGGCCAGAGTTAAAGTTATTTTAGCTGGTAAAGAGGAAGAAAATGTTGATGTTAAACTTGAGATTTATGAATCTGGTAATCTAATCTATGAAGATATTGTAAATGCAGATATAAAAGCAGAATATACAGATAGTGAAATTAAGCAAGGTAAAGATACTGTTAATTTTTTTGGAATTAATCTTCCTGCTGGAATTTATGAATTTAAATCAATTGTAGATCCAGACAACTTACTTGAAGAAGGAGACGAGGAAAATAATCTACATCAAGGCACAGGTCTCCAGGTAAGGCAGCAACATTTTTCGTATGGTGAAGATAGAGATGTACTGAAAATAGAATATATTCCTATTAGAATTAAAGACAAGTGGGGAAACGAGCATCCTCCTGCAGAAAGAGATTGGGATAGATATTTTTATCCAGAGGGAAAGGCGGTTTATTCTGGTTATGTTTCAGAGGCATATCAGATGATGCTGGATATTTTTCCAGTAACTTCAAATTCTCTTCCTGATGGTAATATGTGGGGAACAGAAGAATTTCCAAAAGAAAAAAGTAGGGATAATTTTGCTGGAACAGAAGAGGGACTTGCTACTGAATTAATAATAGAGCTAGAAAAAGAAGTTAAGAATGATAAAACTCCTGCTGATTATTACATAGGAGTTGTTCCACCTGGTTGGCTTTTAAACAGAGAAATCTCTTGTGGATATGGGCGATTTCAGTTACATGCATTTAGAAATGTTATCTTAGTTGATCCTTCAGAACAATGTGGATCTTCAGCAGTACTACATGAAACAGGACATTTATTAGGGTTAAGATTGGCAGTAGAGGAATATAATCTTTATCCTCCATTTGGTTTGCAAGCAGATAATGGGTGGAATGTGCGTTTAGGAGAAGATGGAGCACGTATAAATATAGATGAAGATAGAGGGTATACAAGAGAATTACTTGGTGTATTTCCAAGAGAAAAATATTTTTGTATTATGAGTGGAGATGTTATTGCTAATCAAGGAGATATCTGGATTGAAAGCAGAGATTACCAAGGTTTATTAGATGCAACAACAATGATATAATATGACAAGAAAAAGCAAAACAAGAAGTGCGCTAGAAGGACTAGTGTCAGCTGGAAAGTGGGCTATTATAGGTTTTACTACACTTCCAATGATTCTAGGACCAACATATGGCTGTGATAGACCTAAAAAAATTAAAACAGAAGAAGTAAGAGGGAAAATACAAGATGAAACTCGGAGTTGCGATCATATTTATAGAACTATTATAAAAGGTTCAGTAAGAGGCAAAAATGTTGGAATTGGAGATGTTGTTATCTTTGATAAACAAGGTAAATATAAAGGTGTCCATTCATTAGAAAATTACAATAAGGATGCTGGAGATGTTCTAGAATATGTTCGTGATGAAAATGATCAAAGGACAGAATCTTATTGGAAAGTAGATGAAAATTGTGAAACAGTAAGTTATCTTGTTACTAAAAAAGGCGAAAAAGAAGCTAGAGAATATACAGATAATCTTCCTGAAGAGTTTCATGTAGAATAAATTAAAAACACTTACTCTGCTCTAATTAATCTTTTAAACTCTGATATTACTGTAATTACATGATTGGATATGTGCAAAAATATTGTCTACTGGACTTCTTCTAAAAAAGATGGTTCAAGAGTGCGGCATGAAGAACCTGTGAAGTATATTAAATAGTTTTTTATACACTTCTTTCTTATTTTTATTATGGCTGAACCAAAAGCTGGAGATAGAGTTAGAATTTCAACTGTAAAAGAGGATATTGAAGGGATTTTACTTGAAAGTCATGAAACTGGGATAATTTTAGTTAAGCTTGATTCTGGATATAATATTGGGATTAAAAAAGAAGATATAACTGAAACTGAATTGATTAAGGAGTTAAAGAAGCAAGATAAAAAAATAAAGTTAAAGGAAAATAAAAAGCTTCCTTCTATTGATATTATTATGACTGGCGGGACTATTTCTTCGAGGATTGACCCTGAAACTGGGGGAGTGAAATGGCTGACTTCTCCCGAGGAGCTATTAAAGTTTTATCCTGAACTTCTTGAGCTTGTTAATATCCGAAAGATAAAAGTTCCGTTTATGAAAGCTAGTGAGAATATGGATTTTAAGGACTGGCAGGAGATTGCAAAAAATGCTGCAGAAAGCCTAAATGATAAAAATGTTGCTGGAGTCATAATTACTCATGGCACTGATTTTTTACATTACACTTCAGCTGCTTTAAGCTTCTTTTTACAAGATTTGAATAAACCTGTTGTATTAACATATGCTCAGAGGAGTTCAGATAGAGGAAGTTCAGATGCAAGTCTGAATTTGCAGTGTGCTGCGAGGGCTGCAATTTCTGATATTGCAGAAGTAATGCTTGTAGGTCATGGAAGCATAAATGATGATTTTTGCTATGCTTTAAAGGGCAGTAAGGTGAGGAAAATGCATACTTCAAGAAGAGATGCTTTTAAAGCAATTAATACAAAACCAATTGCTAAGATTTTTCCTGATAAAATTGAGATACTTTCTAAGCATAATGTAAGGGGTAGTAAGAAGGTCAAGTTAGATACTAGTTTTAATGATAAAGTTGCTTTGATTAAGTTTTATCCTGGGATGGACCCTGAAATCTTTGATTTTTTAGGACAGAGATATGAAGCAGTTGTAATTGAGGTAGCTGCTTTAGGTCATTTAGCAATTGATGAAGCTAGGAAAAATTTATTGCCCAGTATTAAGAAGGCAATTGATAATGGCTTAATAATTGTTGCAGCTGCCCAGACTGTTTATGGTAGATTAGACCCGTTAGTTTATTCTCCCGGAAGAAAGCTAATGAAGACTGGAATTATTTTTTTAGAGGATATGCTTGCAGAGACTGCATTAGTGAAATTGGGATGGGTGTTGGGACATTCTTCTTGGAGAGGACGAGTTAAGGAAATGATGCTTAAAAATTTTGCAGGAGAAATTAATGAGAGGCTTGAAGATTAAAAGAGGGCTTTTTACAATTACTTTTATTATTTTAGTTATTGCTTTGATTGGAGGATTTGTGATTTTTATTTTGCTTAAGATACCTTCTGAAGATTCATGGATTAAAGATGAAAGAGGAATTTATGTTAAGCACGGATATCCTATTTCTAAGTCTTTGAAAGTAGTGCGTCAACAGGCGGCGATTGAGCTTGCATTTAGTTTATATGATAAGAAAAAGGCAGAAGGGATGAATTTTTCTAGTCAGTGTTTAGGAGTGGTAAGTGACTATGCTGTGGATATTGTGCATGTTCCTAGAAGTGATTTTGATGACTTTCCTGAAAATCAGTGTGAGGATTACAGGAGTGGAGAGGTGAAGAAGTTTATTGAGTTAGATTTTGAGGGAGAGATTGTTAGGATTAAGGATTAAGTTAATAATATATATAAAGTATAAAGTATAGGTGAGATAAATGATAAAAAGAGGAATTTGTGCATTTTTATTAGTTTTAATTCTTACTAGTTTAGTTTGCGCTGAGCAAGTAAGAGAGGATGTTTATATTGTAGAGAAAACTTGCACTGTAGCTACTCAAAGGGAAGATTGTGGTCCACTTCATTCTTGTTTTGATGGAAAATGCATTTTTCTAGAAATACCTGATTCAGATATAACTCTTAATGCCCTGCATGCGGGAGTGCCTTCTGGAATTGTTCAGGGAAAGAAGTTTCTTATTTCTCCAAGGGAGCAGCAGGAAGCTGCTAAAGAGTACTTAGATTCTGAGGGTTATGAAAACCAGGTTGAAGTCACTTATGTTATGGATCCTTTAGAAACAGTTCTGACAGATTTGTCTAATATTGGAATTGCGTGGGCAGGTAGCACTGGGCATGGGTCTGTTTGGGGGGGTACTTTTGCTGGAGCTCAAAAAGAGGCTATAAGAGATCCTGCAGGTTATCAAAGATTTGTTAATAACGCTGCTTATGGGGCTGGAGTTGGAACTGCTGGAGGTTTAATGATACTTGGTGGAAGTTATATGGCTTATCAGTCGGTTTCAGGTATGGCTTATTTAGCTTATCACCCCGAGATTTGGGCTGCGACTTCATATGCAATTCTTAGCGACCCCTCAAACCAAATAGATATAGTTGATTTAGCAAGTGGAGATCTAGCTACAATGTTTTTTGCAGTGGGAGGATTGGCTACTCCTGCAGGAGTTTCTGGTAGACATTATAGTGAAGTAGTTGATGCGATTGCTACTAGAACTGGAAGACTACCTAATAAGTTTATTGGCCAGCATGCAGGGGACATTCCCCAGAATATGAGGCTTCATATTATTGAGGTAGATTTAGCTTTGAATATGAGATTTAATCAAGGGGGTATTGATCCTAGTTTTGTTTTGGGCCATGATCTTGCTAAGTCAAATCAGGGATTTGATCAGGCAGAGAAATTTACTAAATGGATGTTTCAGCAAAATCCACAGACTAGAATGGTTTTGCAAGGCAATGGTTATCCTGCTAAGGTCTTCCATAGTGTACATTCTAACTATGAGGCTCACCATCTTCCTAGGTGGCTTATTGATAATGCAGAAGATTTTACACTTCTTCAAAGAGAGACTATAGTTATTGAAAATATCTTTGATTATATGCATGCAAGTACTCAGAGAAGTGGGAATACTTATGCTCGGGCTTGGTCACAGTATCAATTGTCTCCAGATTATCCTAAAGCACTTGAATTTTTAGGGGGAGATACTCCTGCAAATCGGGCTTTTATTGAAGCTGAGTATTTAGAAGCAACAAGTTATTTGCCAAATGCAAGAGAAGCTGTTATTTGGTCAAAAGAAATGCATCCTAGTTTTTCTGATTGGATAGGAGAAATTAGACGTTATGGTGAATTAAAGTGAGGCTAGGTTTTCTAAATCTGTTTTTATTTCCGGCTTAAAGAAAGCGCTTTCTTCAGATTTTAAAAGTTTTGTTAAACCTCTAATATCCAGTCTTTCTAAGCATCTTTGAAAATCTGTCGGTCCAAGTCTTTTTTCTTTTTCTCCTTCTCTTAGAGGTTCAAGTATTGCTTCTATGTATCTTTTTTCTATTTTTTCTGGATCTGTTTCTCTTTGTGTAGTATCTGCTAGTTTTCCAAATAAACCCCTAAAGTAAAATATAGCTCCTACAGGTAGATCATATTCTTCTCTTAAGCTTGTATAAATCCCTTCTTTCCATAGCTCTTGCTGATCAAATTCTGCTTTTGGGTTTATTAATACTTTATAAAATCCTATCCCATCCATTTTCATTTCCCTTTAGTTTTGTTACTATTAAGTAGTGTCTTTCCTTTTTAAAGCTTTCTATGTCTGAGAAAACTATTTAAGTTGTAAAAACAGTGTTTCTTTAATGAAAAAGAGGAAGGGGACTAATGCACGATTAGTAGTGGCTATTGTACTCTTATTAGCAATTATTTTGTTTTCTTTTGTATTTTATAAATATCAGATTTTTAATTTAAGTTTAAGTTTAGTAAAGGAAAATGTTGCCAAGATTACTGGAAGGCAGATAGCTGATGATTCAGGAGAGGGGGTGGTGGGGGTGGACGATTCACAAGATTATGCTGATTGGTTGAATGGGTTTGGAGAGTATGATGATGATATTTATCAAGAGGAGGCGGAGGAGGAGGAGGTTGTTGAAGAGAATTATGAAGGTGTGGTGGGCTGGGGTGGGGAGCTTCTTGAGGAGATGTATAATGAAAGTGATATTTATCCAGGGTGGGAAGATGAAGTTTCTGTAGGGGCAGATGATGTGGGGGTGGTGTCGGGTTCTAGTGACATGGAGGGGTCTTGTTTAGCAGTTAATGGAATTGATAAGACTCCTATTCGTAGAGGAATTTATTACAGACCTGTTGAAGTAAATGAGACAATAACTGAAAGATATGGTCCGTTTTTCGAAGACTTTTTTATAAATGTGTGGACTCATCACAGGCAATTGAGTTCTGATGGAAGGCAGATTGCCTTTTCTGGAAGGGTGCGTGGTGAGGGGAGACATCCTGCAACTGATCTGTGGATAATGAATGCAGATGGAACTAATTTAAGAAGACTTAAATATTGTGAGAGTTCAATGCATTCATGTGAGACTTATGCTAGGGGATTTATAGGTACAGATGTGTTATATTATGATGAGGCAAGTCATTATTATATGGTTTTAGATTGTGGGGGCGGTAGCAATCCTGATGAGTGTGATGCAAATGATACTAGTTATGAGTTTCTTAATAATGATGTTATAAGACGGCCTAGACCTGAGGTTGAAGGATGGGTTCCTCCGTGTATAGGGCCTTCTATGTGGATGAGTGTTAATTATGGTCCTGGTGGTGCTTTTACTTTAGTAACTTCCTCCCAGTTATATAGGACTATTCCCCCACAGCATCTTCTTCCACCTGGAGCTGTAGAAGGAGAAGATTATATTGTGTGTGGAGAAAGATTTTTGTGGCCAACATATGGTGATGTAGTATGGACTCTTGATTCAGGAGGAAATGCGGGCCAGTATACTTTTGATGATTATAGGGAGCACATTCATCATAGTTCTGTTGTAGATGCAGGGGGAGCGATTTATGGGTATGTATTTGATAGTAGTGCGGGAGTTAATGAAGAAGATCTTGCAGGATATGCTTTGATAAATGATATCGGTTATGAATTTATTGTTGAAAATGTTTTTCCTAACAGACACCGTATTGATTTTCAGTCTTTTAAACACAGTCCTGGGGGGGGAATGATTGCGTATGCGTCAAAAGAAGATGCTCCTGAAACTAATGATAGGACGGTTCTTGCTGATTATCAATATCATATATGGACTATGGACTCAGGAGGAGGTAATAGGCAGCAGGTTACAAATGGAAGTTCTTACCAGACACCAATATTCTGGAGTAGTGATCTGAATAGAATCTATTATAATTCTGACAAGGTTTTTTGGCCAAATTCAGATGATATCGATTATAGTAGAAAACCAGCATTTTGGGTATTAGATTGTAGCGAGGAAGGTTATCCTGTGCAGTGCGCACTTTTTTATAATTTATATGGGCCTAATTTTAATGAAAGTAAGGGGCCTGTCAGAGATGGGTTTAATGTTTATACTAATGAGATAAGAAAAAACTTTCTTTTAGGTTCATTTGAGGGGAAGGGAGGATTAGATTTTGATTTATCTGTTTATTTTAGGAGTGGGCTTGATGATAAATACCATTCCCATCTTGGAGATAATATGTTTGATATATCCCATAGTTATATTGCTTTAAACCAAGATTCTCTTTCTGAAAGAGTGTATTGGGAAGACTTTTTAGACGGTTATGATGAAAATAAGCTTAATTATTCGCTTGTATTTAATGGAGATAGTGAAAGATTATATGAAAGCGGGGGAAGGTATTATTTAAAAAATCATAATAATGAAAAAATTGAAAAAAATGATAATGGATGGGTGATAACTTATGCAGATGGAACTAAGTATTATTATGAAAATGAGCTAACTTTTTGTAGAGATGTTAAGTATAAGTGGGATTTGACTAGAATCGAAGATGTTAATGGAAATGATATTCTGTTTGGATATGACGTTGATGAGTATAATTTAGGAGCTAGTAGAAATGATATTGAGATATCTTATATTCATAATATAGTTGATTCAGCTGGAAGAGTATTTGATTTTGAATATGATACAAAGAATTTGACTGTAGGTTATAATGGAACTAATAGATTAAAAAAGGTTATAAACATTACTGCTTATAACCCTGATGGTTCTTTGTATAGGACATATGGTTTCCAGTATGTACCGGCCTCAGGTAATGAGTGGGGTGCATTGGCTTACCAGTTTAATTTTTTACAAAATATAACTATAACTAATTCTGAAGGAGATTCTTATAAGCTATTGCATACTTGGAGGCCGGCATGTAGTGATGTGTGGTATTATGGAGGAGCAAAAAGATTTGGTATATGTGCGGGTTCGTTTAGTTACAATGATTTTTCTTTAGCTGAGCGTATTGGTGGGCTTCTGTACAGAAATGGTAGTGGATATTTCTCATTACAACTTTCAAAGAGTGGTTATTCTCCACGTACTGACCAAACTGCACAGCTTGGGAGTATCCATTATAAAGAAATACTTGATGGTGAAAATTATGTTAGTGTGAGAACTAGTTATGATGCGAGGTCTTATTATTCCTCAGAGTTTGAAGGCGGCTGGTATATGCATGAAACTCCAGAGTCAGAGTATGAGATATATAATGAATATGCAGGTGAGCTTGAAGGTTTGATAAAATTTAAAACAATTCCCTCTGAGTATGGTGAAGTTGATGTTGATGTTGAATATACATATGAAATTATTCATAAAGATAGTTGGCCTGATGAGGTAAATATGATTGCGCTTGATGAAGTAAAAACTACAATTAGAGATGCAGGCACTATCACCTATTTTTCAGAAGTTACTGGGAGAGATGATTATGGGTATCCTACTAATACAATGATGCATGGAGATACTTCTATATCTGAAGACGATAGAGAGATAGTCAGAACTTATACAAATAATCTAGGTAGTAATATTTATGGAATGGTACTTTCAGAACAAGTGAGAAATAGTGAGGGTTTGGCTTTATCTGAAAGTATGTATGGTTGGGATACTGCAAGAGGTTACATTGATTCTATAATTGAAAAAGATAGAACTCTTTATGCTAGTCCTGATAAGTTGACTGATATTGATTTTGATGCTGTGGGAAATTTAGAAGGTACAATTTCTCCTGGGGGAGTTGGACTTACTTATACTTATGATGCAGATGGAGTTTATGTTACTGGTGCGGAGAATATGGTGTATGGTACTTATCAGGAGTATCATCCTGACGGGACTTTAAAAGCGTATACTGATGATCGCGGTAATAAATGGACTGTAGAAAGGGATGGGTGGGGGAGGGCGACAAAGATTATTGGACCAGATGGAAAAACTAAAAGGGAGTATATTTATCCAGATCTTTTTTATACTAAAATAGTTAAGACTCCGATTAAAGATGGAGTGGATTACACTGTTACTTATTCGTATGATTCTTTTGGAAACCTATACAAGATAAATGATAATGGAAGAATTACTAGAAAATTTAGTTCTGCTTTAGGACATCCACTTGGAATTAAATATCCTGATGGTACTACTGAGCATTATGCGTATTATGGTGATTTTTCTCTTAAAAATTATAATGTAACTCCTGGAATTCCGGCTTATGATGCGGTTTCTGATGGTAGTCAGGTGCACCAGCTTGTATCTACCTCCCCTTATTTAGTTAATTTAGACTACTCTTATGGATTGAATGAGGATGGAGCTTTGTGGAGTTTAGTAGTTGATAATATTCCTGGTGGAGACAAATCAACAGATTACTCCACTTTCATTGACGGCAATACCAAGATTGAATATGCGGAGGGCAGTGACGGAATTAAGTATTGGACACAAACTGTTTTTGATAATGAAGGAAATATTGAAATTATAGATTCAACTCAGACAAGCAGCAAACTTAGATTTGATTCGTTTGGTAGGTTGAGACAAGTAGATAATAGTATATATGGAAACTTCCTTAATACAGAAGTTTATAGTTATGATAATCATGATAATCTTCTTACAAGTTATTTGACCGAATTCGGATGTCAAGAAAATCCTTCTGCTGAACCTCCAGTGGTCTGCTTAGAACCACCTCTTATTACTAGTCAGGCAGAATATAATGATCCATTAGGAAGGATTACTGCTTCCATTACAAATATCCCCTTTGATTTAGGCGATACTTTATTTGATGAAGAGTTTGGAATGCTTAGTTATCCTGATGTTTATCAGAGACCTGCAGGTGGAGGTGCTTTAAGAACTTCTTTTACTTATGATGGAAGTTTGCTTAAAGAGATTTCTTCTAATGGGGTTGTTAAATCTATAACATTTACAAATTATGATAATTATGGCAGGCTTACTGATGCAGTAGCTACTTATGATGTTAGAGATTTAGCTGGGCAGAATGTTCTTGAGGGTGTTTCTTATGAAACTAGTTGGATTTATGATGATTATGGGTTTTTGGTAGCTGTTTTAACTCCGTGTGGGGATGAAGGGTTTTGGTATGACCATGAAGGGAGATTAGATGAGCATTATGTTGGCGGAAATTTAAGGGAGACTTATAAGTATGATGATTTAAGCAGATTAAATGAACTTACAATTATGAGTAGTGATCCTTCTAGCGCGGATTTAAAAATGGGTTACCAGTATCTCCCAGGGAGTATACCATCTAGTGTAGACTTATCTGGACCCTGGAATGGGAAAGTTTCTTATTTCTATGATAGGAATAATGAATTAAGTGAAATAGAGTATGACAATATACTTGGAGATAATACTTGGAACCGCCTTGAAGTGGAAACTAACAGTTTAGGAATGCTTGATAATTTAAGAGGGGTTCAGGATTGGGATGCAGGCGAGATAGCTCCAAGTCAGAGAGTAGATATGGGATATAATGAGGATCTTTCTGTGTCTTGGATGAATCATATGAGTTTTGGATATGATGATTTTAATAGAGTTCACTCTATGCTTTTAGATGATTCTTTAGATGTTTATAATAGCAATTATGACAGTGCTAATCGATTATCGAAAATTGAGAAATATGGAGATCCTGTGGGCGGGCCGGGAGACTTAGTTTCTGAAACTGCAATGAAGTATGATGATTCTGGAAGCAGAATTGCATCTTTGGGTAAGGGGAATTATAATTATGGTTATCAGGGAGTGCTTGTTGATGATGGTAATAGTAAGGTGCTTGTTGATGCGGTGTCTGATTGTATGACTGTAATCCGCCCTCCAGATATTTTTGAGTCAACATAAAATGAGAAAATTATTAATTTGTGTTTTAATAGTAATGTTAGTTTTACCTTTAGTTAGTGCTGATTTTAAGATAAGTGTTGCTGATTCTTATTTTGAAAATAAAAGAATAGCTAGGTTTCCTAATGATGGAATAATTCCCACCCCAGTTGATTTAGAGTGCGGAGGTGAGTTTAGAATTAAGGAGGAATATCAGGCGAGTTATAATGCTTCAAGGGGAGATAAGTTGAGGGCGAGTTTTCAGCTTCTTGATAAAAATGAAGGGAGAGTATATGGATTTGGAAAGATGGTTGATTGTGATGTTTCAGGGGGATTGGATAATATTCTTTGTAACTACACTTTTAAGGATCTTGCACTGCCTAGATCTAATACTACTGATGCGAGGGAGGTTAAGTGTGGGGGGTCTTTGTTTCTTACTGTTGGAGCTACTAAAAAAAGAATTGGGAGTAGTCTTATGAACTCTTCAAACTCTTTGAAAACTGCAACAGATGTGTATTATTTTGTTCCTTATTACTTAGATTATGGCAGTGACTTTAATTATGATGATGTAGCTTCTAGATTGGATTTATTTTTAGGAGAGAGTGGATATACTGATTCAGGAAGGTTAATGGGGGTGGTGGTGTTTAATAAAACTTTGTTTACTGATTCTGGTGTTTGTAATAATCCGACTGATGAGATTAACTGCATGCTTGATAACCTTGAGTATTATTTTAGGCAGACTGGTATTAAACTTCCAGTGAGTGATGATGTAAGCACTTTAAAAAAAGTTGACAAGGTAATTGGAGTTATCCCTGAAGCTTTAAACTTAGATGGAGAGTTTGTTGAAGGGGCTGCAATGGATAGGGGGAGGTATGTGTATGGATTATCTGTTTTAGATGAAGAGGTAATGGCACATGAACTTGGACATTTGTATGGGTTGGGACATCCTGGAGAGACTAATGAGTATAATATAAGAGATGTTTGTTGTGATAGTCCTGTTTTAGGAGCTACGAATTGTTTAGAGTCTGATGTAGGTGCTTGTGGAATTGCGGCAGGTGAATTAGGAACAGAAGACTTTGATAAATATTGTGTTGGGGAGAGGGTTAGCGGAGATGTTTATAGTTTAATGACCCCAGGAGTTAGGGTACGGAGTCTTGCTGATGAGGGTTGTGTTTCAGATCCTTCAGGCTATGAATTTGTCTTTGATGCTCCTGGCCCTGATAAGCTGGCTGATTTATTTTTAGAGGCGTTTTACCCTGGAAGATGATAAAGAAACTTTTGTTAATTATGGTTTGTGTATTTTTGTTAGCTGCAAGTATGCAGGGTTATGAAATTTCAAAACTTACTAGGGTGGATATTATTAATAACAATGGGATTGTTGAGGTTGCTAAAATCTCGTTTGAGTATGACTATGATAAGAA
>JBDRJD010000007.1:0-11020 GCA_043815245.1 archaeon | reverse complement strand
TCTGATCTTGAGAGATAGTCTTGGCTAATTCTGCATATTCAAGCTCTTTTAGTGCTATAGTTGTTTCTGATGGCATTTTAATTTATATTAAAATTTTCTTTAACTTTAAAATTGTTAAATTTTAAATGTTTGAAAATCCCTGATTTTCTTAATATTTATATGAATTTGACCTTTATAAACCTTTCTATTTTGTCACTACTAAGGAGTTAATAAATCTAGAAAATATCCAGCTCATCATCCTCGCCTTTCTCAACCCCGCCGCCTTCCCTAGCTATCTCTTCCTCAGCTTCTTTTTCATCTTCTGCCTCTTCTAATATATCTTCCTTATCTCCTTCTTTCTCTTCTTCTTTTGGAGATTCCTCTACCTGACTAGCCAGTGGATCAAAGCCAAACTCTACATCTTCACTCCACTCTTCCTTCTTATCTCCAGCTTCTTCTTTTTTAGCTTCTGCTATCTTCTCTTTAGCTTCTGCAATCTTCTCTTCAATTTCTTCTATTTTCTGCTCTTCCTCAGATTTTTCCTCAGCCTGTTCTTGTTTCGCTTCAACTTCGCCTTCTTGTTCTTCTTCCATATTAGTTTCCTCTTGTTCCTCCTCACCCTCACTTCCTTTTAAACCTTTCTCCTCCATTTCTTTGATTAATTTAGAAATTTCTTCAGCTTTGTCAGCATTTACACTTATACTATCTATCCCAGCTTTAATTAAGAATTCAACCATCTTCACATTACTGCCTGCCTGCCCGCATATACTTGATTCAACATTATACTTCTTGCAAACAGAAATCACATGAGCAATCTGAGAAAGCATTGCAGGATGAGTCTCATCATAAATATACTGCACTTCCTCATTATTCCTATCAATAGCCAGAGTGTATTGCGTCAGATCATTAGTTCCAAATGAAATATACTCAATGCCTTCTTTACACAACTCTTCAATAATCTGTACACTTGCAGGAGTCTCAATCATAACCCCCACTCTTGCATCTAAAAAATCAATTTCCTTTAAAACCTCCTTAACTTTCCTTACTTCCTCAACTGAGATTACCTGAGGCAAAGTCAAACCAATTTTAGTATCTTTAATCCTCTTCAAAGCTTTTAATTCTGCTTTTAAAATTTCAGGATACTTTATACTTGCCCTAATCCCATGCATTCCTAACATAGGATTTGACTCAATTTCTTTTGGAGCTCCTTCTAAATTACTGTACTCATCTGTTCTAATGTCAGAAGTCCTCACCCATATTTCATCAAAATATTCAGCAATTTGCTTAATTCCTTCATAAATCAAATCCTCGTAATCTTGTATCTTATCATTTTTTAAAAAATAAAAAGGATGCTTCTGCGAAGTAGCAATTATTCCTTCTAGCCTTGTCAAACCAACATGCTTCAATCCAGTCTTCGAAGCTCTTTCAGCAAAATTAGGTAAGTCAACAATAACCTTTAGATGTGTTTCTGTTTCAACAGCCGGATTAACTACAGCTTTCTTACTCTCCGCCAGACCCTCATATACACTTCCAGTTGAACCATTTACAGTGATTTCCATCCCCTCTTTCAATACTTCAGTTGCATTTCTGCTTCCCACTACACACGGAATACCCATCTCTCTGCTTACAATTGCAGCATGACAAGTCATTCCACCTTCATCTGTAACAATAGCATTAGATTTCTGCATCCCCACCACCATGTCCGGATTAGTCATTTCAGTCACAAGCACTTCCCCTTTCTTTATCTGCTTTAAATCATCCATATCTTTCACAAGCCTTACTTTTCCAGAGCCAATTCCAGGAGAAGCAGGAATTCCTTTCAAAATCTCATTACCTTCTATTTCTTCCACATCTTTTTTCTCAGTTGTAATCGGCCTAGTCTGTACAATATAAAGCTCATTTGCCTCAACTGCAAACTCCACATCTTGTGGTTTTTCATAATGCTTCTCTAACTGAATAGCATAATCAGCTAGCTTCTTTATTTCATAGTCTTTTAATACCTGGCTTTTTGCTCTTTCCTCACTTAATTTTACTGTTTCATTTTGCCCCGCAGAATTTCTCACTATTGCAATATTTTTAGTAGATACTTCCTTACTTAAAATTTCCAAATCTCTGTTAACCTGATAATGGTCTGGCTTTATCCTCCCGCTTACAATTCCCTCCCCTAAACCATAAACTGCTTCCACAATAACATTATTAGTTTGCTCCACAGGATCTTGAGAAAACATTACCCCTGATTTTTCAGAATCAATCATCTTCTGAACTACTACCGCAACAAATACCTCTTCATGCTTAAATCCTTTCTTAACTCTATAGTAAATGCTTCTTGCAGTAAACAAACTGGAGAAACACTTCTTTATGTGCTCAATCAAATTGCTTTTTCCCTTTACATTTAAGAAAGTATCTTGCTGTCCTGCAAATGACGCAGCTGCAGAATCTTCTGCAGTCGCTGAACTTCTAACAGCTACAAATACCGGCTCTCTACCTTTTTTCAAAATTGCTAGGGCATCACCAGAAGCTTGTTCTAAAGCTTCTCTATTTGCTTCTAAATGTTCATAAGCTTCCAATATTTCCTCTTCCATTTCTTTAGGCATTTCCTCTGCCTCAACTAAAGCTCTTATTTTTTTAGAAGCATCAGTCAGCTCTTCAGTTTTTTCTTCATCTAATTTTAAAAGAATTTTATATATATCTTGATCTAATCCTGTTTTTTCAATAAAAATTTTGTAAGCTTCAGAAGTAATTACAAATGCCGGCGGAACAGGAAGCTTATTATTATACATTTCAGCTAGATTAGCTCCTTTTCCACCTGCTAGCTTTACAGAATCCTTAGTCAATTCAGATAGCCATCTTACATAATTCTCTTCTTTAGCCTCTTTTGCCATTAATTATTTATGTCTTAGGGAGTTAATAAAGTTTTTTATGCCCGCTCTTCATTAGTAACCCCCAACCTAGCTTGCACATCCTTACTAAAATCTTGTAAAAGGCCCATGTATTCAAAATAAAAAGCATCTGCACATTGAACTATGAACGATTTATAAAACTCGTGGGTTTTTTCAGCCTGCATGTATTCCACAATTGCTTTATGCTCCTCTTCAACTGTCCCTCTAACAACAACTTCCCCCCCACTTTTAACATAATGCAGAAAGTCATGCACCTCTCTTGATAAATAAGAGAAAAATTTAGCCACTTCCCCTATGTCTGCTATTGCCTCAGAAGCTTCTTTAAGATTGCGCTCAAGCTGTCCCTTAACTGACCTTTCTCTGTCTTGCGCGACCCCTAAAAATTTTCTAGGCATAAAATCATCAAAAATTTTTTCATTTCCCTCTTCAACTGTAAACTGATAAAATTCAGATTGCTCGGGTTCAACTCCTAGCACCCTATAATAATCTCTAACTTTAATAAATAAAGGATTATCTACAAGCATGGCTTTTCTTAATTCCATTAAATCTATAATTTCTACCTCAGGATCTTCTGTTAGTTTTTGAACAATAGGTATTAAACTTCCTGCTAGTATCTCTAAAATTTGCTTTTTTTCTTCATCTCTAAATTTAAGGCTAGTATAGATTAAATATACTAGGGATTTACCAGGCGTTTTAATAGAACTCATTTTATCTCATCAATCTAACTCTAGCCCGGCCCATATAAGGAAGATCAACCTTTCCAGTTAAGGCAGTTACTAATCCTAAGTCTTTTATAAATTCGTCAAGAACTTCTTTAGATGCAGGAATGACACCTAAGCATTCTCGAGTATCTAAACAATCTTCAGTAAAGTCAAGCCTACCTCGCCCATTATAATCTCCATAAGCTACTTCATTTCCCCTAGAAACAGTTGAAATCTCTCCACGCTTAACATCCAGCTGAACATAACAGTCATTACCAATAACATACATATGACCTTCAGACTGAGTTAAAGCCATATCATTCTTAAATGCTGTCAACGCAAAATAACTCACAATCCTTGAATCAGGTATATCAAAACTCATCTATCTCTCAACTATTACTTTGCATTTACAAGGTAATTTAGGTTTAATTTTCTGTAGCGCACTTCTTGAAAGTGGAACACTCTTCTCATCTTTCACAGCTACTAGAAACACCTCTTGGTTTGCTTTTACTTGAGCTGCTCTTCCGATTACTTTTCCAAAACTTCTCTGCATACCAGAAGACATCCTGTCTGCACCTGCTCCAGTCAAAGCTTTATTTTCCCTCAGAATATGATGTGGGTAAACTCTTATTGCAAAATAATACTCCTTATTCAACCCCTTGTCTAGCATTTTATTAATATACTGCCTTGAAGCTTCCAAAGCATTATCTCTAATCTGCACTCTTTCCATTGAAATTAGTTTTAACTCAATTGGATACTTCCCCGCCGCTCTCCCTTTCAAATCTCCCATTTCAATTTTAACTATTTTCTGTGGAGGAACAGTCTTTATATAACTCTTACTTTTCTTATTAGACTTTCTAGTGTAAGGTCTTGCTTTCCTTTTACTGTATGCTGCTGCTTTTCTTAATGCCATATTTAATCACAGATCCCCACTTCTCTTGCTTCTTCTTGCATTTCCCTTTCAGGGCAATAATCTTTTACACAAGTTCCGCATTTCCTTTGTAAATCATAAAATTCGTCAGGATCTTCTATCCTGCTTGAACACTTCTTTAAATGTTCACAACCTTCGCCTTCCTTAAAAACATTCTCAGGATTCATTTTACTTCCACCTCGGTAGTAATTGCTTGTCCTGGCAGCCCTTTTTCAAATATCGCTCTTATCAAACCATTATTACCATGAGCACTTGACACCTTGCCTTTTATAATCTTGCCAGCAGGAGATTTCCAAGTAGCTTCTTTACCTACAAACTTCCCAGCTTCCTCTCTATTCTTTGCACCAACATCTATCAAAAAGTGCTTTTCATGCACAGTGTGTCTTCCTCTTCTAAACTGGATAACTATCCCTTTAACCATTTTATCTTTAGTATAGCTAATAAATTTACTTTTTAAAGCTTGCTACTAACTGTAAATTCCCCCATAACCTCCTCAATCTGCGGAAGCCCTTCTTTCTTTAAATAAGACTCAAAAATGTCTAATTTTGAAAATCCTAAAAATCTTGAACAAGACATCATATAATTTTTGTAATCTAGAACCTGTTCTGGAGCAAGCATTTCAGCATACCTATACGCAGTTAAGTCAGTCACTCTTGAGGATATTCCCCCATTAAGATCTTTAAAAGCTCTTAGAGCCATCCCTTCCATCATGCGCCTAAAAAATAACTCTTCATCTAGTTCCCCTGTTTCTCTAAACTTCTGATTTAACTGGCAATCAAACGAAGTAGGGTAATCTTCATACGGGAAATGAACTTCTGTTGGCCTTTTAGTAGCAACTCTTTTTTCTAGTTCAGGATGCCCTGCACCAAATAAAACCATCGTAGTTTCAGGAATAGCTACAATTTGTTCTGCAACATCTGCCTCCCTTTTAGTCTGGTATATTTGATTTCTCTTTGCATGCACCTTAGCCATCTCAAAGGCTCTTTTCCAATCCTCTTCATAAATAAAAGATTCAATACATTCTTCATCCCCACCATTTACATCAAAATCAGCTTCCAAAGTTCTTTCCAATACAATTCTTTTACCCCTCTCTCTAGCATGTCCCAGTATAAACTCAGTTTGATTGGGCAAATAATCTGGCAGAAAAGACACAGCTAATTTTTCTGAAACTATCCCCCTTTCTATAAAGGCTTTAAAGTCTCTTTCAATTTCATCAGTTATTGCAAAATCTGAAGAAACATGCTCCTCAAATATCACATCAGCTCTCTCAATAAGCTCTCTAGCCTTCTCAGTATCAAGCTCATTATACTCGCTGTGAGCCCAAAAATAAAACAATGCTGGATTCATTTTTCCCTTAGTTTATATTCAGAATAATATTTCGAAATCTCCAAGTTCTTTCTTCAGAACCGCAAATACTTCACTAGTGCTTTTTACTATAGACTTATTTTTCTGTTCTAAAAGTGCTTTTTTAAATTCTTCTTCATCACTCTTTACAAGTTTAGTTGTTATCTTGCTGATTTTCCCCTCTTCAAGTAGGAAAGCGGATTTATCAGTAATTACCAACTCATAATTCTTATCCTTAGCCTTAATACCAATTCTTCCTTTCTGCAAGCTGATAAGCTCACATCTCTGATTGTACTCAATTAAATGATTGATTAAAATCGAAGCATTTTTTCTTGCATTTTCTATAGCGTGCCTATCAAGCTTACCCTGCTTAAACTTGTTCTTTGCAGAAACAACATCTGTTAATATTCTCAAATAGTTCTCAGGAAGCTTACCTTTCTTAATAAATTCAGCTTCAAACTCCTTAACTAAAGCATCTTCAGACTTACTTCCAAAAATAGCTTTCAAAATCTTCATAACATCATTATAGATTTCTTCAACAGTCTTCTGGTTAAATCTCTTTTCAATCTGAACTCTTAACTCCTTCAATCTTTTCATATACTCTTCAGCGCCCTTAAGTAATTCATCAACTTGTTTTCCAGAAACTTCTTTGACTTTCTCATGCTCATAGTCTTTATATAGCCCTGTGACTTTTGCGAGTATATCCACATACTTCTTTTCAAGCATCTTCTCTTTATCTACAAATATTTCCTTCATTTTCGGCGCAGTTTCCTTAGTTGTAGGCGGCGGCAGTCCATATAACATCAGCATTGCCTGACTCGGCGTTAAAACTCCCCAGTAAATATCTCCAATAGCAATATCTAGTAATCTTCTTTTAACTGATTCAGCTACTTTATCTCCCATAGACATAAACATATCAATCGCTTCAGGCGAAGGTTTTAATTTCCCCATCTTTAATAATAACTTCCAAGGCAGGAAAGTTCCTCGGTCATAAAGTGGAACTCCGTCTCTAATAAAAGTGAAAATAACTGGTTGGGCGTCTTTTACAGACTCCCAGAAATGAGTCAAAATATCAATCTGCACATTTAGCTTGTTTCTAACTCCTGCAAGTTCAGAAGCTTCAATTATGTAACTGTAAATAATGCTCCTCAGCTTTTCTTTTAATTCTAATCTCGGCATCCTCTTTACATCTGTATCATCAATAACAATGTAAACATCCACATCAGAAGTTTTAGTAGCATCGCCTCTTACAAAACTTCCTGCAAGAATATAACTCACAACATATTTCTCAAACTTTCTTAAAACTAAAGACTTGTGAATTTCAGATACTCTCAGTCCTCCTAAAAACCCCTTATCATACAATGGAAACGACATAGAATAAGCAGAAACCAGTTCAAACTTGCTATCCAAACAGTAATTAAAGATATCAACTGGAGTTTTCACGTGAATCCATAGTTTCATTTTAGTAGAATTAGCCATCTTAATCATTTCAGGCTTAAATTTTGGAATGGACTTAAATTTTTCTTCAGGAACTACAATAAGAAGATGAATTGGCTTGTTTTTCTTTTCTTCTTCAGGAACAGCTTCTTCCTGCTCAATTTTTTCAGCAGCTTGCGGCGGAGTAATTCCAATAGCCATGATAAAAGGATATTTTTTCACCAAGTCCTTTTTTAATTTATCTAGCTTAGTTCTGGTCTTTTCCAAGTCCTTTCTTACATCATCAGGAATCTCGCTTGGAAGCTTTTCTTTAGGCTGATACTTATCTTTCAAAGTCTTCATGGCGTCTTCCATGCTTTTCTTTTGGTTATTTTCTTCTGCCATATTTATTTCTCGCAAGTAGTATATTTAAAACTAATGGTCATAAGAGATGCTAAACTGATAATTCAGGACGTGCAGAACTTCTTGCCCCATATCCGCCGTTCCAAGATTCACTCATTGCAGCCCTAGCCTCTGGATTCAGAGCAGCTGTTAACCCGTCTTGTTCAAGCTTTCGCCTTGCAAAACCCGCAAAGTGACCGCCCTCCCTGTATGCCTGGGTAGGATTTGATGGAGCTGGAAGCCCAGTCATTCGCGTGTAGCTCTCACGTATCTCTTCAAAAATCAGCCCACAGTTTTCTCTGGCCATAACTTCTGGAATGTCTGTTCCCATCTTAATTTCACGCTGTAATTAAGATATTTAAAGTTTTTGGTCAATCTGGCAGCCTTCCTGTAATCCCTAGTATAAACCTCTTTCCCCTCGTTAGATTTTCATAATCTGATTTAAGTGGAATTTTCCCCATATCCTCTTTGATATGTCTTTGTGCTTCTTCTCTAATTATATCTTCAAATTCAATATCAAATTCATCTACAAACTTTACAACAGCTTCTAGAAATCCTTGATTATGGTGTCTTACTTCCCTATGACATCCTGTATTTAATCTAGTATATGGGGGTTTACTATCAAACTCATCCAGCCACACATGCAAGCCCATAACAAGAGCCTTAACAATTGCCTTTCTACTAGAATATAAATCAGGATATTTTGTTTGAATATGCTTCAAAGACTGGTCAACATGATAATCTTTATTCATGATATTAAATCTAAGTTATAAAATATAAATCTTTATATAGCTAAAAATTAAAGATTTTTTATGAATTGGTATGATGGATTAATGAAAAGAATTCTTGGAGGTAAAAAGAAAAAACCTGCGACTTCTCAAGGAGCTGTTCCTAGACCTACTCATAGACCTATTTCTACTGGACCCCAAGAAGGCACTATTACTCAAGAAATGCTTCCTAAGGAGAAAAAAGAAAAACCAAAATCTGCGGCTCAAATTGCTCTAGATCAATATATTGAAAGAAATCCTCATCTTGCAAAACAAGAGCAGGAATTTGAAGAACTAAAGCAGTCACTAGTTGAAGCAGAGTCAAATAGAAAAGCAGCTTATTTTTTAATTTTTTCAAAAGGAAAAGATGAATTTGGCAAGCCTCAACTAGCTCAAGAACCATACTCAGCTTTAACTGATTTAAGAGTTAGTTATGGTGAAAAAGTAAATAATAATTCTTTTAAAGGATTAGTTGCAATTGTACAAACTCCTTCAGGAAAGAAAAAGCAACCTCTGACTAAAAAAAGTATTTATGATTTATTCCAAAGAATAGAAAAAGCAGGAATAAAACCTATATCTTTAAAAGAAAGACTTGAGCAAGCTAGAAAACAGCAAACTTCATTTGCTGATATATCTCCTTATGCCCCAACTACATCTGCAGGAGAAGAGCCCTACGCTTGCTTTAAAGATGATCCTAATTTTTATTTTCCTGGAAAAGGTCAAAAGCGTCCTGCAACTATGCCTGAACCAGAAGAAAAGGAAAAAGTAGACAAAGCTACAGGTCAGATAGTTAAGTCAAAAGAAGAAATTGAAAAAGAGCAAAGAAGAGAGCTGGGAGTAAGAGCTTATGAAAGCATTAATAATATGCTTGGAAAAGAATTTACTTTATTAATAAAAGATAAAGATGGAAATGAACTTTATCGAGGCAAAGACAAAGCTGAAATTTATAATACTTTATGGGATAGACTAGGCCAAGATATCTACCCTCTAAATATGTTCTATGAAAATAAGTCAGATTCAACTAAACTTCATGATTTAATATTCTGTAATAATATAAGATTAGAAAATCACGAAGAGCTGCAAGCTGCTTATTGGTCTAGAGCTAGAAAAGAAGCTTTAACTCTTCCTAAAGATTAAACTCCTAAATACTTCAAAAGCTCAAATACTAAAATTGCAGGCCACACAAGTGCTTTTAGCAGTCCTAATACTCCATTCCAAAAACCAGTAGCAGTTGAAATGTAGTAAACTGCCGCTCCTAAAAACCCCAGGAAATATCCACATCCTCCGCCGCCGCACGTAGGCCTCTTGCATATACTTTCTTTAATCCTCTTTTTCTTTGCCATGTAAATCCTAGTAATTTACCTTATTTAAATGTTTTAATTACAGGTTTTATTGCAGCAATTACAAATATTATAGTATACCAAAACCACTCTAAACTAAGTAAAGGTGTCCAGAGTTTTGCTACCATTAATGCAAAAGCCATAGCACTAAGTTTGATCAAGCCAATATCTATCCAATTCATTTTTTTAATTTTTGAATTGTAAAAAGTGTTCAATCCCATTTTTATACCTCCTTTTATTTATTATCTTATCTTTTTCTTATTTGATGTTATTACCAAAAAAATAATTAAGATTAGGAAAAATAAAGCAGTTCCCATATATAATAAAAAATTCTCTTCAGGGCTTGGAAAGAAAAATACTGCAAGAAAGCCTATAATCACCACTATTGATAGTAAGATATTAGTTTTCATGTTTAAATGGTCCTGGACGGAATTGAACCGTCGATCTTCTCGGTGTAAACGAGACGTCATAACCACTAGACCACAGGACCCTTAATTAATTTACAGATTTCAGTGTTAAAAATCTTTCTATTTAGAACTAAATCGTGTCAGATAGCCTAGGTCCAAGCTTATAATAATCAAAGTGGCTTTCATCTCTCTTGCCACATATATCCTCATGACAAGGTTCTACGGCCTTTATCCAGTGCATATTTCCCAAATCCCTAGCTTTCTGCTCGCTCATTCTGGCATGAATGCAAAAAGGTTCATGCTTAAATATCTCAATTCCATCAAATTTATTCATCTCAATTTCTTTAGTTAAAGTTTCAGCCACATACATGTTATCAAAAGTCACTTTATAGCTTTTCATATACTCTTCCATGGCCCTGCAATAAGGCCTATATTTTTAAATATTTCGGTACTAGCAAATTTTAAATACAAACAAATCAACAGAACATTAAGAAACCGTAGGTATCTTCAAGGGAAGATACAAAGAAACCTTGCTAGTTTAATAGGAGGGTTTGATAAAGGGAACCTAGGTTTCCTTTATGCGCTAGTAGTCCAGTGGTTAAGATACGGCGTTGCCAACGCTGTGACCCGGGTTCGACTCCCGGCTGGCGCATTTGGAGATTGAGCTTGCGAAA
This sequence comes from archaeon, assembly GCA_043815245.1. Lineage (GTDB taxonomy): Archaea > Nanobdellota > Nanobdellia > Pacearchaeales > GW2011-AR1 > JBDRJD01. Next base: position 159 of record JBDRJD010000007.1, on the reverse strand, counting down.
TCTCTAGCTGGGATGTTGGAGAGTCGCTCCTGCAGTGTTGGTGGGGCTCCTGAGCTTTTTCACGAGACTATCCTAAATAAATCGCGAGTGAAGGAGCGAACAGGCTGGCGCATTTGGAGATTGAGCTTGCGAAATCTCTAGCTGGGATGTTGGAGAGTC
>JBDRJD010000006.1:0-41865 GCA_043815245.1 archaeon | reverse complement strand
ATCCATCACTATCAACTAAGCATCCTTCTCCAAATATCCATTCTCCATGATCATCACATTCTTCACTTGAAACTTCCCACCATAATTTATAGCTACATTGAACATTATCAACTACACATTGAGGATAAGTATCATCATCTTTAACTGAAATATGTACTCCTCCTCTCCCATTATCCGCTACAAAGCAATCTCCATGCTCTAAGTCTGTTCCTGATGGGCAGTCTCCCAACCAGTCTTCATTTTCTACTCCAAGCATGTCCTTGCTTATTATTGGTGGCTGGCTGTCTACTTTATAATATTGAATATGCTCTTCTGCTTCATTTCCTAGTCCATCTTTGCAAAAATATTCTAAATTATGCGCAGAATCTTCATTTTCATTAAAATAAAACAAATAAGGATTATCAGGTGTTGCATCAACACAACAATAATCATCTTCTAAAGGATCATCGCAGTAATCTCCTGTAATGTATCCCCATTCAGGATAATCATATGAAACCTTAAAGCAAAGCTCTTCATTTTTAACCCCATGTGGGTCTGGGTCTCTGCATATAAAAGTTACTGGCATATCTGGATTTATCCAGTGGAAAATTCCATCTGTTTCAGAAAACTGTTCATCAAAACCCTCAATTGCCTGGCCATTATCTTTAGCAACAACTGGCGGAGTATCATCTACAAAGAAACAATTTACTTGATATTCTTCAGCATTTCCTAAATAATCAACTGAAAAGTACTGGAAAATATGACAAGACTCTTCATCCTTTTCTATTGGAACACCTCTATATAATTTCCATACCGGATCAACTCCACATTCATCATAAGACCAATATTCAACACAATCATACCAATCCTCTGTATTCGGCTCAAATTCTTCTTCACCAACACAATAATCTTGGGCCCAGTTCACACATCCAATCTCATCTCGAGGCGAACTTTTAATAAAATTAGTATCAAATTCAGTTATTGCTCTGCAGTTGTCCTCTGGATGCCAGCAAGATTCTTCAGTTAAATCAATAACATTCATATACCAGGTTTTATCAACACCAATTCCACATTCTTCACTCAAGTCTTCTGCTGATAAGGTAATCAAAGTGTCAGTAGTTATCCACTCAGAAGTTCCATCAGTATAAAAAGGATTTCCAAGTGTCTTTGTAGTTTCTGGAGCTTCACTATCTATATTAGTAGTATCATAGATAGTATGCCAGAAATCATTAATATCTCTTGTTTCAAACTTCCATTTTAAAAAGCATTCTTCAGGATCTTCAGAAGGAGCTGTTGCCTCAAAAGTGAAAATTTCTGAGTCACCATCAGGAATAGCATGCGCATCATCTGTAAAATACCAGCACATATCAATTATCCCTAGTTCAGGATCAGGAAAATTAGGAACAAATACCAATGTCCAATCAGCTTTTACATCACAAACGAATCCAGTATATAGATTGTTTTGCATAATTCTTACTTCATCAATTGAATCCCCATCATCATTAAATATCTCAACAGTATAGTCATTGGTCACAGAAGGGACAGACCATTCAGGTTGTAATTCAGCATGAGAATCATGACTCAAAATTCCAACATCAACATCCTCCTGGCCAATAACACTAGAAGCATAAACACCGATAAGAACTAAGGCAAAGATACCGACTATTAACATAGAAAACTTTAACGCTGCCCTTTTGTCCCTTAGTAAATGCATTAAAAAGTAATAACGCCACACTATTTAAATATTATTGCAAATCATGACAACATTTTTTTTCTTACTCAAAAATAACAAAAACTAGAAATCAGTAAAACTAAGTTAAAATAAATATAATAAAAATCATACAAAGCAGACTTCCTGCCTTTGAACTTCTCTATGCCCTAAGTCAATAGTTAAAGGAATTGCAATTTCTTTTTCTTTTTCCTTAAAGTTAAATAGCAAGACAACATAAAGATAATTTGGCTTATAAATAACATTCATACAAGCTTTCTCAATATTCCTAAGCATCTTTCCACACATATTAAGATTTTCACTGGCATTTAAGATCTCTATTGAAGATACAAACCCGTCAAATCCTATATCTAAAATAAAATCTCCAACCTCAATAGAGGCCTTGCTAGGATTTCCTCTTGAAAGATTTAATATATCTTCTTCCTCGTCATATATTATTTTTGTATTGCTTTTTGCCATTTTCTACTAGTCTTCCACGAAGTTATTATATATAAACTTTTGTTTTTGATTTCACAAATAATTACGAGATTATAACTTCCGCTCAATTTTATTGCAATTCGGTATTTTTCAACATTTTCTTTAGACTGGTCCTGAAAGCCCAAAAATTTGTCAGGATCTTTTAGAGAATTAATTATCAATTCTTCGCTCAAATATAATCTATCCTGTCTTTGTTTATCATAAAAATGAGGTTTAAAAATAATCTCTTTTCCTTTTATCTCTTTTAGGAAATTTTTTAATTCTGCTTCACTCTTTGCCATATAATTGCTATCTTCTTATTGTTAATAAATGTTAACTTTTGTGATATTTTAGTCGCAATCTCAAAAATAACAAAAAAGTAAAAATCAGGAAAACAAGCCTCCACACCTACTCCCTCCTCACTCGTGAACTCGCTCCCCCAGCAAACACAAACATCACCAAAAAGCTTAAATAGTTCTATCTTATAACATACGTAATATGAAAAAACCAATTGTTCATAAAAAATACCTTAAATTATATGAAGAAACCGCTAAAAATAAGATTGCTGAAGTTTTATTTAAGTATCCTGAGAAAGAGTTTAGCTTGAGTGACCTTGCAAAAGAGGCAGGAGTTGCAAAGGCAAACATTGGCAAGATACTTGAAGAGTTTCAGAATGCAGGGCTGATAACTATTGAAAAACTAAGCAAGATATGGAGAATAAGGGCAAATCAGAAAGATTGGCTTTATATAAGGAGCAAAATAGTTCATAATCTAAATCTTATTTACCGAACTGGTTTAGTTGAATTTCTTGTAGATTATTTCAAAAATCCAAAAGCAATAGTTTTATTTGGCAGTTTCAGAAAAGGAGAAGATTTATCTAACTCTGACATAGATATAGCAATAGAGTCTGATGAATCTGAGGCGTATAAAATCATTTTCTTGAAAGAGCTGGCAGAATTTGAAAATATCTTTGGAAGAAAAATACAAATACATTTATTTAATAGGGAAAGTATAGATATTGGAGTGTTTAATAATATAGCAAATGGCATATTGCTATGGGGATTTTTAGAGGTGAAAAAATAAAGATTAAATTTCAGATAGTTTTAAAGTGAAAAAAGAGTTTATTGAAGTGTGGCTTAAAACAGGAATATTAAGGAACAGGCAGAAGGATAAAGAAAAAGTAAATTCTATGATAAACTCTTCTGAAATCAATGCAAGAGTTACAAAGATGATTAAGCTAAATGAAGATACCGCAACACTAATTTTTAGGGAGATCTATGAATCAATTAGGCAGTTAGGCGATGCTAAGTGGTGGCTTTGTGGATATGAACCTTCAAATCATGAAATAAGTTTAGATATTTTAAAAGATTTTGATATAAAAGAAAAAGTAAAATTAAATTCTCTTGACAGATTCAAAAAAATAAGGCACGATTTAAATTATCAGGGAGTTAGAGCTGTAATTTCTCAAGCAAAAGAAATTTTAGAGTTTTGGAATAAGTGCGGAGAAGATATTATTAAGATTTTGAAAAAAGAGTTAGAGAGGATATAATTTTGGTCCAATTTTTCAAGGAAATTCTTCACTTCTTTTATGTCCCTTCTAAAATCAAGAGGTTACACTTTAAAACTTATTCACTCTCTCATGAATCTAACCCTCTGCAACTTCCACTAAATCGCAAACTCCCTCCACGCCTCGCTTCTCCCCCACCCCCTTGCCACTCTTTCCGCATCCCTAATCAGATACTTATCTAAATCTCTCAATTCAGCAGGAGTTATGAAAATGCACGGAATCTTAAACTTACTATACAGCTTATTTTTTTCAACCTTCTTTTTCCACGCCTTAGGATGACCCCCGTAATACTCAATAAAAACATTCTGCTCTTCTAGATAAAAATCAGGGGTGCACAGCCACGCTTCTAAATGAAGGGTATAAGATTCGTAGCTTGCTCTTATTTTCCTATCATAGAGAAAGTTAGCAATTGTCTGCTCTCCAATGCTTCTGACTTTCCACTTGAACTTAGTTTTTCTTGTTAGCTTTGAAAAATTTTTCCCCGCTTCCATAAATTTCAATCATCTCATTGTAACTTTTCATAAAGCTTCTCATTGTCTCAAATTCATACAGCCTCTTCAACTGTTCTAATCTTGCCTTTTCTTGTTCCAACATCATCTCAAGAATAGCACATTCTCCCACCCCTCTTTCCACCTCTTCTGTTAGATAATCAACTTTCTCTACAATTCCACTTTTTTCAATACTCCTAGTTACCCCTCTTGCACAAAACACAGTAGCTGCCAGTACAACCGCCATACACGAAAGCAAAATCTTTGGATTATAACTTGCCATTATTTCCTAGAATTAATAGGGTTTAAAAATTTAACTTGAATACACCACTTCCCCACCACTCTCCAATCCACCAACAGGCTTAAACAAACTTCCAAAATAATTTTTCACCTTGCTGAATAATCCCTCTTTAACTTCCACACTCTCACTTTCTTGTGTAATCATTTCAGAATACCTCCCCTTAGCTTTGCTATAGACTCTCCTAGCCATTAATCCTTCATAACAATTATTGCAATTCTTGTAATTTCTCTTAGCAAAGTCCATTATTGCAGAAACCTCTCCTTTTTCTATATTATCAATCCTTTCATTTAACAAGCCAAACTTACACTCCAGATTCACTCCTCTCTCTAACATAATATCAGCAACTTTTAAACTCCCAGTCTTTCCACGACCAAAATGCCAATTAACTCTATTCTTCCTTGCTTCTTCTTTTAAACTGTAATCTACAGCTTTCCTTTCTTTAGCAGCTTCCAGCCTGTACATAACATCACTAACCCTCTTACTCATCTCAGGCTTTTTTACAGCCACCTCCCTTAAGCTCCTCCAAGCAGAATCTAGCTCTTCACAACCATAACCTCCGGATTTAATTTTAAACTCAACTCCTTCAACCATACTTTCATAAGTTTTAAACCACGGGCTCTTCATATCAGTTATATCCTGTAAGCTCTCACTACAAGCCTTTTTCGCTACTTCCCCCTTTTTTACACCCCTAATTGAAATCACTTTAACTGTTTTAATCAGCTTACACAAACCATCAATTTCTTCACCAAGCAGAGGTTTATCTTCTCTTATAGCTTCAATCCTCTCCCTTAAATATTCCAAATCATCTAAGCTATATCCTCCCTTTAACACCTTATAAGTCAATGCATGCACTCTTTCCTGCCAATAATAGAAATCTTTATTTTTCCCATCAACTATATCTCTTAATTCAGTAGCTTCTGCCTTTTTTTTAAACTCCCAGGAGTTTTCTTTTATCCTCTTTTCTAACCTTTCCTGGAATAGAACTTTCCTATAAGTACTATTGCTCATAAACCAAGTTCCCATGCCCTAAAATATAAATTAAACCTTTATATAATTTACCCTTTTTGCTAAATTCCAATATATAGTTTCAACTATCCAATTAGTTTAAAAAACCACTCCTATTATATATATATATATAGTAAAAAGGTGCCATGGCAAATACAGATTTAGGATTAAAAATTAGAAGTCCAAAGTTTTATTTTGTAAACCTAAAGGAAAAATTTCATCTTTACAGCATTCGTACTCCAAAAAAATACAAAGTAGGAGTAAAGTGGCTCTTAGTTTTTATCTTACTCTCCTTTTGGACCATAATTGTAATCAAAGGCTTAATAACCGGCTCTGTGATTACTGGAAACGTTGCAAGAGACTTTGAAGGCTCTTTCTTGCTTCAAACTACAGCTGGAAACCTTACCCTAAGTCAAGCACAGTTAATAGACTTAATATTCAACCACGAATTCAAAATCGAATCTGCAGGCATAGATTATCTAATTACAGATCTGGGCGAGCTAGACAAAAGACGTTCTATTGAAGAAGTAAGAAAAATTCTAGATGAAAATCCATCACTAGCTGAAAACTTTGAAAACCTAAAAAATCTTTACTCTGACTACTGGTGGTTAATTGTTCCTGGCGGATCTGCCCTAGTAAGTTAAAATGGTACCCTATTATATTGTATTCTATGTTGCCTTAATAGTGGTCTACCTCTGGTATAGATTCTTTCTTAGGTTTATTGATGACGTGAAAAGTAAGCGCACCTATCCTCCAATACACGAAAAAGTCACTGTAATCATCCCCGTATATAACGAGAATAAAACTCTCCTCACAAAATGTATACAAAGCGTTGTTGAAGCTGACGGAAAAAAAGAAATAATTGTAATAGACGATGGCTCAAAAAACAACTCCTGGCAGGTCATAAAAGAGCTTAAGAAAAAATATCCTCAAATTAAAATAATCCAATTTAAGAAAAACAGAGGTAAAAGAGAAGTTCAGTTCACTGCATTTAACATTGCAACAGGAAAATTCATAATTACAGTAGACTCTGACACAATTATTGAAAAAAATGCTCTCGAAGAACTTATCAAGCCATTTAATGATGAAAAAATAGGTGCAACTACCGGCTATGTAAAAGCTTACAACAAAGACAAGAACTTTCTTACTAAGATGATTAACGCTAGGTACAAAAACGCATTTGCCTTTGAAAGGCGAGGCTTATCAACTTTTGGAATTGTAACTTGCTGCTCAGGAGTTATCTCAGCCTACAGAAGGTCAGTAATACAAAAAGTAAAACATCACTACATCTCACAAAGATTTCTGGGCCAGACCTGCACTTATGGTGATGATCGTCATTTAACAAATTTATTTATAAAAAAAGGACATAAAATAGCTTATGTGCATAATGCCGTGGCCTACACCGAAGTTCCTACAACTATCCGTGAGTACATCAGACAACAGCTCCGTTGGAGAAAATCCTTTCTCCGAGAATCCTTTGTAATCCTCCCCTATGCTCTAAAAAATAATTTTCTTTTAACTTTAGAAATATTCTTCAACTTAGTCATCCCCTTCTTTGCTTTACTTGCTAGAATGCTCATCATCTATCTACTCTTAATACTCCCCTATTTATTAATCCCTGTTGCAATTTCTATTGCGCTAATTGCAGTCTTAAGAAATCTCCTTCTTTTCTTTGAAGAACCCTCTTACGCACTCTACTCAATTCCCTTTGCGTTTTTTTACGAAGCCATTATTTATTGGCTTTACTGGATAGCTCTCTTTACTTTATGGGATGCTCGCTGGGGCACTAGATAAGCGTCTTTAAGGAGAATAAGATTCAACTTCACTCTGAAAACCAAAACCACTTAACCCCTGTATATAAACTGGTCCGCTGCCACTCCTAAAATTAACCTCAAATCTATCTATATCCGAATAATCTGGAATTATGTGGGCAAAACTTCTTTCACCTACCCCTAGCCTTACTTCATTATACCCTCTCTTAAAATTAATTTTATCTCTTTTCCAAAAAGCATATCCTCCATTTCCAGAAACCGCTCTCACTTCTAAAGGATTATCATGAAGATTTTCTAAGTCTGATTGAGTTAAATAAAAACTTAATACTAGCTCAGATCCCTCTTTAGCAAACCTTAGTTGATCCCGCTGCCAATCTTCAAGATCTTTTATAAAGTAAACCCAGCTACTTCCAGGGATACTTAAATCTAAACTTGAAGTGCCTTCGGCGCTATACTGGCTATTCACTAAAATGCTCCCCGGGTTACCTTCCTTAGTCCAAGTTCGCCACCCCTCTGTACTGCTAGTATCCACCAACTCATAATCAACTACAGCCACTCTCCCAAGCATCACATCTCCATCATAAAACTGCCTGTTATTATTATCTAAGACAAAATCTACCTTTGTCATATTCCCATTATCAGGATTTCTCGCCTTATTATCTTCTCTTGGCATGATAATCCTATTCCACGCATTTGGCATCAGCTTGTTTGCATAAGCTCTAGGGTAATAATAGTCTTCACCGTCATGAATCCTAAACTCTCCCCTATACAAGGCTGCTTTTGCATTATCAGTTACAAAAAGATAGACTTCCAGAAAATCTCCTGTTTGGCTCAAATCCCATTCTCCAGCTGGATCAAACCGATTTAAAGATGATTTTTTTAGATCTCTGCTTATATTAATTTTAAGCTCTAAACTATCTCCATCATCTGCAACCACCGGATTGCTTACTGCATCCCAAGTATGCCAGATAAATCCACTAGCAGTCTTCCCACTTGTAATCTGCAAGGAAGTAGGGCTATAAAACATTGGCTGACTAACTGCCAATGCAAGAGTTTCATCTGTTCCTTCAATCTGATGATTCCATATAAAATCTGCTCTTTTTACTTGATCTCCACTTAATCCAGACTGATAAATAGAATAAGGAAACCTTAAATCAACATGAACCCACGCCCACTTTTCACCATCATTAAACTGTGTAATTGTCGGCCTATACTCACAATACCCTGCTTCAGTTCCATACTTCCCATTTGTCAGCCTCAGCTGTAGCGGTAGTGACTGATTTAGCATATTTTTACCGCCATCTTGCATCCAACACCAAAATCCAAAATCTCTCCTCGTAGAAATATCAATTGCTTCTGGTAAATTCCAACTATAGTAAGCTCTCTGCTGTCCAGGATCAAGATTAGGATCAATAAACATCTGGGCAGAACACCCTCCTCTTTCATTCAGGCTGTCCATAATCACAATATCTGCATCCCAGTTTGTAGTCCAGCTTAAACCATCAAACTCACTAAAAAATATCTGCGCGTCCTGCAGCTCCCCAATAATATTTACTCCAGCCACTTTACTTATGGTGCTACTCCAAAGACCATCATTTGCAGCTAACGCAAAATAATACACATCTGGTGGAAGTCCTGCTAAACTAAGACTTGTATTATCTATCCCATTTACAGTTCCAATAATTTCCCATCCACTTGAAAGCTGAGTCCTCCCATCAGGATTCAACATCCTCCCCTGCTCATCATACTCATAATCATCTTCCCAAAAAGGAGTAGGATTATTTCCCATCAAAACTTTGTAATTAAATCCAGCACAACCGCTATCATCTCCAGGCTTTCTGCAAGAATCAGGATTAGGTTGCCACGACAGAGAAATCGGACTGTCTGCTTCTTTGAATGTCAACCCACCCGTAATAGTATCAGCCACAGCTATATCTGAAACTAAAAAAGGTAAACTAAAAGCCCCAGCAACAAGTAAATTGGGAGCAGATCTAACAGAAACATCAACTAATTTTCCAACCAGTCCACCTTCTAAACCCCTTTTTTTACTTCTCATAATACTTCCTCTTTAGCACTATCAAAAGCTAAAATTCGTATATAAACCTTCCCCATACTTTTTTGTCACTTTAAGTCGATAAAAAAAGGTTTAACTACTCTCCGAATCCTGAGAGCTCAAAATTAAATCTATAAACAAGAAAACCAGCCTTAAAACAGCCTCTAAAGCAATTATAAAAACCATATAAACAACTACGTTCCTAAACAAAAGCGGAATATCCCAAATCTTTCCAATTACATCTGACAGAACAAAAAAATCAGGATTAAGTAAGAAAATAGCTAAAACAGTGAAGGGAAATATCTTTGCAAGATCCTTACTCAAATCTTCACTAAAATAAGCTGTCAGCCTTATTGCTGCCACAATTGCTGCAGCTATTAATACCACCTGATCTACTGCCTGGCTTTCAGACAGAAGAAGTAGAAATATTGCAAGAACTATAAACCAAAAGATTACCACCACTGGCAAAATAATTATATATTCTATAATAAAAAATATACTTACAAGAAACTTCTTTAATCCTGGATGAGTAGTTGTATTGTACTGTTTAAGGTTTAGCCTTAAAATATCTCTTCTCCCTAAAAACTTATAGAACTTAAATATAAATATGCTGTAAATAGCAATTAGTATTGCGTAAAGTGCAAGGGTTACAACTAACTGATAATCACTTGGAAGAACTCTAAGTTCTACTCCTTGGATTGAATCCAGTACCTCTTTTAACCCCATGATTATTAAATGAACAGTAAGTTTAAAAATTTATCTTAATTCCCTACCTCTTCTTCTAACTCCCCCTGAGTTAACTTATGAGTTCCACTAAAATTAGCCTCTCTTCCCATATCTTCTATTTCCCCATTATACCAAATCATAAATTTTTTCATATTTTCAAAATCAGCAACTCTCACCGCTTCTTGCTCTGCCCTAGTCCTTTTAAGTTGTTCAATCTCAGATTTAGTTCCTGCTATATCTGACCTTAAATACCTGACTCTTTCATCCATCCTGTCATTTAATTCTTTCGCACAATAACCCCCTACTGAAAGTAAAATAATTGCTCCTCCAAAAAACACATTCCAAGGATGGGGGATATACTGTCTTATTCTCATAGTCTTAATCACTCTTGACCTATTTTAAGTTAAGGGGTCATAAGGGGAACTTTAGCACCTTAATAGGAGGTTGATTGTTAAGGAACCTAGGTTCCTTACATATGCGGGAGGAAGGATTCGAACCTTCGCAAGCACTAAGCTACTGGATTTCTCATCTCTCCAACATTGGTTGCTGGATGCAAAACCCGCTGGAGGTTTTGATCTTAAGTCCAGCCCGTTTGGCCACTCCGGCACCCCCGCATGGATTTGACAAGAAATAATTATTTATAAAGCTTCTTAAATCTCCAAAGCCTCAAGCAGGATTTGAACCTGCGACCTACGCTTTACGAGAGCGTCGCTCTACCTACTGAGCTATTGAGGCATTTCACGAGCCAATCTTCACCCTAAATATCGAGTGAGGTGCCGAATTGAGGCTTGATTAAATCAAAACTTAGAAATATTAAAACTTATTGAGTCAGAAAAAATTTGTGAGTTAGATTCTTATAAGACTTACAAAGATATTTATTCTCAATCTGTTGCAATTATCTCTGATTTAGATAATTAAAATCCTAGACCGTTTAAATTATTTTGTTGGGTTGAATAAAAAATTTGAATTACCAAGAACAACTTTCAACCCCCTCCAACTGCGCAATCTTCACCTGTTACTTTCCACCCATTAGGAGTGCACATTTCATACCAAGAACAAAAACCCCCAGCTAACCCCCTTGTTTCCCAGCAAGTGCCACAAGGACAAATTATTGGACTTCCAACATCATCTACCTCACAAACAACTGTCCCATTTGCATTAATTGTTCTTATTGAACTTCCTTCAGCACAAGTTCCAGTTACTCTTAACTGAACACCTGTTAATTCTCCAGCACTATGTCCCATCACACCCGGATTACTCCCCCCATAAGCCCATACCACCATTGTAATGGAAAGAATTATCAAGCCAGTTAGCAAAGAATATAAAAATTTATTTGAAATATTTATTTGTATCATTTTTAATTTTCAACACATATATAATGATAAAATTCATTGCTTCCAGAAGAGCAAGAATCAAAATATGTCCTTTCCCCACCAGTTAGAATTTGTGTACTTCCTGTTGGACAGCTAAGCGAGTTATCTGAACAAGTATTAGATTTACAATTTGGTCCATCATAATGAGGTTGTGCTCCTAAATTCCATCCATCAGGACAACTACAACTCGCACTACCCCAAGAATAACATTCTAAATTCTGAGGAGGCCAACCATTTGACCACACAAAGCCTCCTCCAACAATCATTCCTGCTGAATCTACCTCACAAACAACTGTCCCATTTGCATTAATTGTTCTTATTGAACTTCCTTCAGCACAAGTTCCACTTACTCTTAACTGAACACCAGATATCTCTCCAGAACTGTGCCCCATCACACTAGGATTACTCCCTCCATAAGCCCATACTACTCCCCCAATCCCAAGAACAATAATCACAGCTATTAAACTATACAAAAATTTATTTGAAAAATTAATATTCACTACGAGCCTCTTTTTCATGTAGCTGATAGGAAATCTTCATTTTTATATCTTTTCATTGAAGATAAGGCTGTAAAACTGGCATAGCTTTCCTTACACTAGGTGAGAGTATTCTTCCCTCCTCCATTCTCTGAAGATCCTCCCAGCAATACCAATGATAATACGGCACCCTCTCAGTTATTTCCGGATGTTTAGGAATAGAAGCATAAAATAACCTGACTCCTCCATACTCCCCAAATTCCACACCAGCTGTTACATCTGCATTTAAATCTCCTTCAACTTCTTCTTCTAAGCAAGTTTTTAACTCTCCAATTTCACAAGTTCCTCCAGGAAACTCTACTATACTTTTATTTCCAATATCTCTGTGAACTAATAACACGCTTTTAAGATTTCCCTCACTAATAATTACAGCTCCTACATCCATGATTCTGAAACTAAAATAAAACTATATAAAACTTACCCCTTCAACTCTTTATCTTTTCCTTGCCTCTGGCAGTCACTGCATACATGCTTGAACTCATTTTTATTATTACTCTTCACTTTTACAACCGCCCCATTTAACTTTCCAAGCTCATTTTTTTCTAAAACTTCACTACAAATCTCGCATTTAACCATAATAGAAGATTGATTAGCAAGATTTAAAAACTTATTTAGTCCTAAAAAGAATACCAGAAAATGAGGTAAAGATGACTAAGAAAATTACTATTAAAAACGTTGAAGAGAAAATCCTTAAAGTTGCAATAGAACTTGCAAAAAAAGGAGAAGGGGCCCTGTTCGTAATTGGGAACAAGGTGGGCTACGAAAAACTTCTAAAACAGAGGTTTGAGCCTTTTAGTATCTTTGATTCTGGGGCAGAAAAACTCCTAAAAAGCCTTGCAATAATAGACGGCGCTATGATAATAAACCCTAAGGGAGGGGTAGTAGACTACGGAGCTATGATAAAAAAATCAAGGGCATTTATAGGATATGGCACAAGGCACGCTGCAGCAATTACCGCCTCTAAAAATAATAGCACCTCTATTCTTTGCTCAGAAGAAGAGCATAAAGTAAAAATTTTCAAAAACGGAAAATATATAATGCAGGTTGATGCTCTGCAGAAAAATGTAGAAAAACAGGTTTCAAGAATAACTACTCTTTTAGAAAGTCTTGGAGCAGGCCTCGTGGGCACTATTGGAGCAGCAACACTCGCTCCAACTTTAGGAGTAGCTTTAATCCCAGGGGTGTTAGTTTTTGGGGGAAGCTATCTTGCTATTAAATCAATCATAGAGAGGATAAAAAAATGACAAGCAACCGGGATTTAAGAAGGCTGCAAGACAACGAAGCAGTGCAAGACGCATTTTCAAGGCTAGTTTCTGGCAGGTCAGGATATAAAACAATTATTGAAAAAGACAAGCCCAAGATTTACTGCAAGGGATGTACCATTGAATTAGAAGGTCATGAAAAGTTCTGTCCTGAATGCGGAACTAAAACTGAAAAGCAATAGTATATTTTCTCTTACCTATATTCTTATAAATTCACCCGGTTTACAGTTTTCATGATTCTATCCAGCATGAAAAGACTTAAACTAGAAGATATTCTTACTCCAAATTACGCCGCTGAGTTATTCCAAGAGAATAAGATTTCTTGTATGGAGTATAGGAGAGTTCTTAATGTCAACAATAAACTACCTTTTGATGAAAAAATAAGACTTTGGTATCATGAGACAAGGGATAAAGTGGTAGGGGCTTATCAAAAATTATTTACCAATATCCCCATATTTAATTCCTGGGGATAAAATATTTATACTCCTTAATCATGAATCCTCTATGACGAGAGTAATTCGATACGAGCCCATGAAGTATTTTAAAGGATATTTCATGGAAGTAACTGATGAAGAATCAAGCAGAGGTAAGCAAAGAAAGAAACATATTGCCACCCTCCATATAATTGCAGAAGATGACCTTACATTCTACGATGGACCTACAAATCAGTTTCCCAGATTGCTAGTCAGGAACTGCACCACTGGAGCAGAAGAGCATGAACGTTTAGGCCATTTCCCTCAAGAGCAGATAGAGCGCGCGCTAGATGGAATGGTAGCTTCATTTTCTGGTTATCCTGGAAGCATTACTATACATGGAAAAAGAAGATAAATATATTTATTAACTAAATTTTCCTTATTCTATAATGAAAGATTTAGAGGGCAACATATCTGCTTCAGAAGCTTTTGATAAATTTCATGATGGTGTGATTGGGTATAGACCTTATCTCAGGGCTCAAGGAGAAAGCTATTCCTTATTAAGAAGAGAGTTTAAGCAAATATTTTCTGCTGCCTACAATTTAATTAAAGATTATTTTGGGATAAAATGAAACAATTCATAGCAGACTTATTATCCAAACATGTGAAGTTGAAAAAAGAGGAAGTTCTTAATTTAATTGAAATTCCTCCAGATACAAGGTTAGGAGATTACGCATTTCCCTGCTTTAAACTAGCTCCAATTTTAAAAAAAGCTCCAAAGGAAATAGCTGAAGAACTGGCTGAAAAGATGAACTCTTCCCTTCCCCACGAAATTGAGAAAGTTGAAGCATTTAACGGTTATTTGAATTTTCTTGTGAATCTAAGAATCTTAGTTGAATCCACACTAAAAGTGTTGGACAAAAAAGATAAAAAAGCCAATAAAAAAACAGCCTTAGTAGAATCTCCTTCCCCAAATACCAACAAACCACTTCATCTCGGCCACCTAAGAAATATGGCTATTGGTGAGGCAGTTTCTAGGATCCTCGAATCTCAAAATTTTAATGTAAAACGCCTTAATCTAAACAATGATAGGGGAGTCCATATTACCAAGTCGATGCTTGCCTATAGCAAATGGGGAAAAGGAAAGTCTCCTAAAGATGATACAGACAAATTTGTAGGAGACTTTTATGTTCTTTATGGAAAAAAATTAAAAGACCATCCAGAGCTTGAGCAAGAAAATCAAGAACTATTAATAAAGTGGGAAGCTAGCGATAAAAAAACCCTTGCTCTCTGGAAAAAAATGAATGACTGGGCTTACAAAGGATTTAAAGAAACTTATAAAAATTTTGGAATGAAGTTTGATAGAGAATACTATGAAAGTCAGACCTACAAAAAAGCAAAAGAGATTGTAACTGATGGATTGAAAAAAGGAGTTTTTAAGAAAAAAACAGACGGGGCAATAATTGCAGATCTTGAGAAGTATGGTCTTGGAGAAAAAGTAGTCTTAAGAGCAGACGGAACTTCTGTGTATGTTACTCAAGACCTCTACCTCGCAAAGCTAAAATATGAACAATACAAATTTGATAAATCAATCTATGTAGTTGCATCTGAACAAGATTATCACTTCAAAGTTTTATTTAAAATTTTAGAGCTACTTAAACTCCCCTTTGCAAAAAAAGCCCTGCATTTGTCTTACGGAATGGTTAACCTTCCTGAAGGAAGAATGAAGTCACGTGAAGGAAAAGTAGTAGACGCAGACGATTTAATCAACGAAATGCAGGAATTGGCTAAAAAAGAACTTAAAAAAAGAACTAAGCTTTCAAAAAAAGAACTTGAAGAAAGATCCTTAAAAATTGCTCTTGCTTCAATAAAATACTTTCTCCTAAAGGTGGAGATAAGTAAAGATATGGTCTTTAATCCTCAAGAAGCAATTGCTTTCGAAGGCAATTCAGGCCCTTACCTGCAATATTCCTACGCAAGAGCTTCCTCAATTTTAAGAAAATCAAAAAAGAAAGGTAAACTTAATCTCGGAAAGCTATTAGAGTTTGATAAAGAAGAAATTGCTCTCGTTAAAAAACTCGGCCAGTTTTCAGAAGTTCTTGACTCAGCTCATAAAAGTTTAAATCCTGCTTTAGTGGCAAATTATTCATTTGAGCTAGCTCAATTATTTAACGAGTTCTATCATACTTGCCCTGTAATTGATTCTGATAAAGAAGAATTTAGATTGTTTCTCATTGAAAAATTCAGAAAAATAATAAAAGAAGCCTTATTTTTACTTGGAATTGAAGTTATGGAAGAAATGTAAAAAATAAGAAAAAATTAATTCTCCTCACTCCTCACTCGCTAAAAAAGCCCACCAGGGTTTGTTTACCCTAGTAATCTCGCCAGTTTCTGCATCAACTTCTGCTTTAACTTTCATCTGTTTTTTAAATAAAGCAAAAAGTCTACTCTCTTTCTTACCTTCAAACTCATACATCAGCTGTCCATTAATTTCCGAGAGTTTGGCGGTGCAGTTTCCATCACCTTCACAAATTCTAGCTCTTTCTCTTATTCGTTCTCTTGCTTCGTCACCCATTAATTTAACTTCTTTAGTTTCTCCGTTCTTGGTCTTTGCTTTAAGTCTTGTCTGATTGCCTTCCCCTAGCTCACTCTCTAACTCTAGCTCTGTTTCTACTTCAACTTTTTCTGTGGTAATCACAATCATATTGCCACTTCTTCCAGCTTCAATTGTCATTGTCTTACCGTTTTCAGTTTTACAAGAAACTACTGCTCCATGGCACGCACATCCTCCAGGGCATTCAGATTCATTTCTCTTTTGCCAAGGCTTAAATTCATATTTTTCCATTATCCTTGTCTTATTCTGAGTTGTTACTGTATTCCCCTTACCTTTTCCACTATCCTCATCGTCATCATTTGCTGTCTGATTTCCCTGTATACAAACTCCCTCTTCACATCCTAACCCGCATTCAGTATCCTCATAAATAGCTGTTGAAGAAGAATTACACTGATATGTTCTTGCAAAACACTCTTCACCCGAGCAAGTGTTTCCTATAACTTTTCCAACATCTTCAACTTCTCTAACACAAGATTTTCCATAAGTATAAATGGTGTTATTAGTAGTCAAATCAGTTATAATACTACTCCCATCACTATCAGTACAGGTAGTCCCAGCTACCACAAAACCAAAAGAACTTACTAGCAAAATTCCTATGAAAAATAAAATCGCCTTTTTCATTTTAATTCAAATAATAAAGAAATTTAACTTTAAAAACCTTAGTAAATTAGGAAAAATATGAAATTCATTTACATTGAAACTTACGGCTGTTCAGCAAATCAAAATAACACAGAAATTCTACTTGGGCAGCTTAAATCCGCAGGCCTAGAAATCACCTCTAATGAAAAAATAGCAGATCTACTGATTATTAACACCTGTATTGTAAAAGGCCCTACTGAAAATAAAATTAAAAGAAGAATCTCTGACTTACAAAAGCTAGGAAAACCACTTATTGTGGCAGGTTGTATGCCTTCTGTTCGCAAGCTTCACGGAACAAATACATACCCTCTTGGGATTGATCACACAAAAAGTATCTTGAATCTGATCAGAGATATCTCAGTCGGAAGATACAGCGAAAAAAAATATCTAAGTAAGCGCCATGAAGAAAAACTCTGCATGCCCAAAATTTCTTATAGGAAAAAAATAGGTATAACTCAGATTTCAGAAGGTTGCCTTGGAAATTGTAACTACTGCCTAACCAAGCTTGTTAAAGGATCCTTGTTCAGCTATTCAGAAGAAAAAATCCTTAAGAATATCCAATCAGATGTCAAATCTGGCTGTAAGGAAATCTGGATAACTTCTCAAGATAATGCGGCTTATGGTCTGGATTCTGGAAAAAACCAATTAGTGCATCTTCTTAAAAAAATTCTAGAAATTAAAGGAAAATTTAAACTTCGTCTAGGAATGATGAATCCAAATAATATCCTCCCAATACTAGATGAGTTAGTTGAGATCTACAAACACGAAAAAATGTACAAGTTTCTGCACCTCCCAATTCAATCAGGCTCTGACAAAATCCTAAAATCTATGAACCGACAATATAAAGTTAAAGACTTTTTAAAAATAGTAGAAAAGTTTAAATCAGAATTTCCAAGTATGACCCTTGCAACTGACGTCATTGTAGCTTATCCTTCTGAAACTGAAGAAGATTTTACCAAATCCCTTAATCTTATAAAAAGAGTTTGTCCAGATATAATCAACATAAGCAAATACTGGCCCATGAAAAAAACTAAAGCCGCCGAATTAGCGCAAGTTGATGTTAAAATAGCAAAGAAAAGAGCCCTGGAAACTCAGAAGCTTCATTTAAAAATTGCTTTAGAAAATAATCAAAAGTTAATTAACACCGAAAAAAAAGCTCTAGTAAACGAGCAAGAAGGTAGCAACTGTCTTGCTAGAACTAGCGATTACAAATTAGTTGTAATTAAATCAAAGGAAGTCCTGCTTGGCAAAACTGTAACAGTAAAAATAATTTCTACAAGAAGTCATTACCTGATTGCCAAGCTTATCTAAACCCTCTTCATACCTCTTTTTTGTTTTTAAGTAGTCTACTTTATCTTACTCACTAACTTGAACTTAGTCCAAGCGAGCTCAAACATCTGTTCCAAGGCACGAGCAAAAAATTCAGTGTTTATCCAGACTCCTACATCGTAGTTAGGGTGAACTTTCTCGTCATCTAAAAGCATGAACATTATCTGTTCAGAGTCGATGATTGCAAATCTTGCTTTCATTCCTTCCATGCTTCTAACTTCTGCAACCTTACTTAATTCCTTAGCAATCTTTAGATTGTTTTTATTTATAGGTGCAGCTATTCTTACCTTCACTCCCCTCTTTTTTGCTTTAGCCAACCCGGGCATTAACGCTTCAAGTTTCCTGTTAATCCCTTCAGCTGTTGTCACAACAGTAACTGTCCTCTCTGCTTCTCTTACCATCATATCCAGATGGTTGTACATATTCTGTCTTCCTCGTAAACTTCCAGAAAGGTCTGAAGGTTCAACAAATTTCACACCCGTAGTAAACAAGGTGCTAAGCTCTTTCAAAACTTCATCACCTTTCAGTTGTTCTAATCTCTTTGACTTAGTCTGTGCTTCCACTACTAAATTCTTTTTGACTCTTTCAATCACTTCTTCTGGTTTTAAAGCCACAAACTTAATTGGCTTGCCCAGCTTCATCACAATAAATCCCTTCTTCTCTAAAGATTCAAGAATGTCGTAAGTTCTACTCCTAGGCACATCACTTATATTACTCAGTTCACCAGCAGTACTAACCCCTCTTGAAAGAAGAGCAGTCCATACTCTCACCTCATACAAATTCAAGTCAAAGATTTTCCTCAGCCTACTCAAAAACTCTTCTTTTACTATCATTTTAAAGTTAAAAAATTTAATTGATGTAACTATTTAAAGGTTTTCATATCTGGTGCCATGATAGAAGGGTAAAAATTCACCATCAGCCCCAGATGAATTATCTGGTCTTCTCAAAACCTATCGCAATCTCCTCTTCTTTTACCTTAAATCTTGCCTCGTTTTTATACTTGCTTTCCCCTTTATCTAGTATCTTAATAACTAATGAATTGGTTCTTTCCTTAATAAACCTTTCCCGCCCTTTAATTTTGCTCAACAACTCTTTACCGACTACTACCTCTAATTTTATTTTATCTTTTTTAATTAGTCCAGCTTTTTTCCTTTCTGCCTGCACCTTTCTTGCAATTTCTCTTGCATACCCTTCAGCTTCAAGCTCCGAAGTCATCTTCGTATCTAGCTCAACTTTAATTTCCTTACTACTTTTAACATCCACCTTTTTAACATTCAACTGATTCTTGATTATTTCCTGTAGTTCTTTCTTCAACTTCCCACTTGAGCTTACTACGGCCCTACTTAAAGGCCACTTTAATCCTATCCTTTCCTTATCTCTCTCTGCCAACCCTGTTTCTGTTATCTTCATCACAGTCTCCATATCTTTTTCTAACTTCTCACTAATCTTCTTTGTATCCACTTTCGGCCAACTTGATAAGTGCACAGATTTTTTATTAAATTCCGAGTAAATATACTCACTTATATACGGTGCAAAAGGCGCTAATATTAAACAAATTTTTTCTAAAACCTCCCCAATAACTTCTTTAGTATCCTCTCTATCTCTTGTCATCTGAATATATCCTCTAGAAAAATCATTTACAACAAAATCCTGAATTTCTTTGAAAGGCACATCCAATTTGTATTTCTCCAGACTCTCAGTAACTTTTTTTATTGTTGAATTTAGTCTACTAAGAATCCATTTATCTTCTATCCTCTTGCTACACTTTCTCTTTTCTAATTGTTTATAATAATTATTTGTATTGTACAGCACCGTTAAGAACGGAATTACAGATTCCCTCATCAAATCATATGAAAACCTTTTAACATTACCTGCATCTACTGTACAGAACTGCAATCTAATTGTATCCACCCCCACTTTATCAATAATCTCTCTTGGAACTATCATGTTCCCCTTGCTCTTGCTCATCTTTTCTCCATTTGCATCTACAATATGGCCAGCACATACAACATTTTTATAAGCCGGTTTATTAAACAAAGCCACTCCCAGTACATGCAGGGTATAAAACCACCCCCTAGTCTGATCTATTGCCTCAGAAATAAAATCATACGGAAACCTTTTTTCAAACTCTTTCTTATTTTCAAAGGGATAGTGAAACTGCGCGAAGCTTGCCGCCCCCGAATCATACCAGCAGTCAATCACATTAGGAATCCTAGTCATCTGTCCTCCGCAAGTACACTTTATTTTTATCTTATCAATCCAGGGTTTATGAAGATCAATATCTTTCTCAAGGGGTTTAGTTGCTTCTTTTCTCAGCTCATCCACGCTTCCTATTACTTTTATCTCTCCACAATCACACCTCCATACTGGAAGCGGACTCCCCCAAAACTTAAATCTAGACAAAGCCCAATCTTTTGCCCCCTCAAGCCAGTTTCCAAATCTTCCATCTTTTATATGTTCAGGCTCCCAATTAATCTCTTTGTTTATTTTTACCAGCTTGTCCCTTATCCCAGTTACTTTAACAAACCAAGAATTAATCGCATAGTATAGTAAAGGAGTTTCACACCTCCAGCAAAACGGATAAGAATGAGCTATTTTTTCAGTTTTATAAAGTAAGTGTCTGTCTTTTAGATCCTGCTTTATAGCTTCTTCTGCATCTTTTACATAGATACCTTTAAACTTAGGAACAAAATCCAGAAACTTCCCATCTTCCCCAACAGTATGCACTGCAGGCAGTCCTTTCTCCATGCCAATATTATAATCATCTTCTCCATACATTACAGCCGTATGGACTACTCCAGTTCCCTCTTCAGTTGTCACAAAGTCTGCAGGAATAATCTTATGCGAATTTTCATTTTGCGTTTCTTTAATATCAAAAAGCGGCTCATACTCCAATCCTATTAGATCTTTTCCCTTTAATTTTTCTTCAATTGTATATTTTCCTCTTACTAAATCAAGTTTATCTTTTCCTAAAATCAACTTGTCTCCATCTTCTAGTTTTACTTTAACATAATCAATGTTTTTTCCAACTGCTAGTGCTACGTTTCCAGGTAAGGTCCAAGGAGTAGTGGTCCACGCAAGTATGTATTCTCCTTTCTTCTTCTTAACTTTAAATGCAATATAAACAGACTCTTCTTTTACATCTTTATAGCCTTGTGCAACCTCATGGCTTGAAAGAGGTGTCCCACATCTTGTACAAAAAGGTACAACTTTATGCCCTTCATACAACAGTCCTTTTTTATGCAGCTCTTTTAAGCTCCACCAGACACTTTCAATATATTCATTATGTAGTGTTACATACGGATTTTTTATATCAACCCAGTAAGCTAACTCTTCAGTTGAAACTTCCCAGTCTTTAATATTTGAAAATACACTTTCTCTACAAGCTTTTATGAACTTATCAGTTCCGTACTTGATCACCTCTCTTTTATCTCCAAGCTTTAGCTTTTTTTCTATCTGCACTTCCACAGGCAGCCCGTGACAGTCCCACCCCCCTTTTCTAGGCACTGAAAATCCCTGCATAAATCTAAACTTACAGATAATGTCCTTAAAGGTTCTAACTTCTAAATGATGTAGTCCTGGCGGGGCGTTGGCAGTAGGGGGGCCTTCTAAAAATGAAAAAGTCTTCCTTCCCTTTATATCCTGTACAGCTCTCTCTATATCCTTCTTATCTTTTTTCCATACCTTTCTCGCCTCTTCCTCCACTTCTTTAAACTTATACATTTTCCTACTAGTGATTATATGTTTTTAAACATAATCCCTCATATTTAGCTCTAGATGTCATATTCTTGCAAGCTAGAAAATTAGCTTGCTCAGTTTATAATAATATTTAATTTAGAAGCTATAGCTGAGAGGATTGTGCAGTTTGAAAACTTATTTACAGCCATGTTTTATTAATGAATAAAAAGTATTTAAATCTTATCCAGAAAAGTTTAAATAGATTATTTTAATGCCCTGACTATGAAGATTGTATTTAAGGCCCCTTTAAATGATATGAGATATCAAGCCCATATTATGGAGACTTCGCAAGATGGTAAAACTGTTTATGAGGTAGCTGTTGGTAGAGAATGCACAGAGGCTCCAGATTGTATTGGAGATTTTGTAAGGTTTCAGGCCAGATCAGGCTTTCTCCCTCTAAGCGAAATGGATGCTTGGTTACTAGCTCAGACTAAATCCTTAAAAGAAAAAGGCCAACAGGTTGAATTTATTGGTAATTTTAGTTATCTGGCTGACTCAGCTTTAACAGAGCTTGCTCTTGAGTCTTCTACAGGTCACACAGAAAGATCAAATTAAATCTTGTCCAGAAACTCCTCTTCTGCAAAATGCATCTCACTTGGAATAATTATGCAAAAAGGAGCGTAAATTTCATGATGTGCAAACTGATTTACTCGTCCATAGTAAGCTTTTCCTTCCTCAGTTCCTAGCCTGCTGCAAACGATGATCTTTTCCAGTTTGGTTTTTGATTTCTTACACGCTATAGTTAACTGATTCAGGGCATCTTTAAACAGCATTCCAATATCTACCAAGATTAATGTATGCGCTTTTATTTTTTGATTGTCTCTAATTATTCCTGCAAATGAGTCTGGCTTATAATTTCCTTGCCAAGCAGGCATGCTCGCTGTTTTGCCAAACTTGTAATATTGCAGTCCAGTCTCAGAAATTGCATCAAAAATACTTGCATTATGAATGACTCTATATTTCACTTTTTCTTTTATTGCCCCATTTAATAAAGAAATATGTGTAGTCGCCATAAGTGGACTACCGTATACCAGTAGCGCAATGTCCTGATTCTTACCTTCTTTTACAAACTCCTCTTCTTCAACCATCATCCTTGTAAGAGGAGTAATAGACTTCCCAATTTTCTCTTCAAGTTTCCATATTTGATAAGGAATCTCAACAGTATAAGTCTCCATGTAAATCTTTCTACAACTTTTTAAGATTTCCAAAGATTCCAAGCTCACCCCCTTTAAGCTTAATCCCAGTCCGATTAAGTAAAATGTCATGTTTGTATATAGGGAAATTAGGTTATAAAGTTTATGGCAAGATTTATAACTTCTTTTGTCTAGAGATAAATATGGCCCAGATTTTAATATTCGGAACAAGTATAGAATGTGGAGCTTGGGATGTGGAAGGGGGATGGGTGGAGCGCCTTCGGAAATTTCTTTATACTAAAATGATTGACTCCGGGTTAGATAATGATTATTATCATATCATTTATAATCTTGGAATTGATGGGGAAAATTCATCTGGACTATTAAAAAGGTTTGAACTTGAAATAAAACCGCGAATATGGCCAGAAGAAGAAACAATAGTTATAATCTGTTCTGGAGCAAATGACACCGCTCTTGATAATCAGACCAAAAAACTTGCACTCTCACCTGAAAAATTTAAACAAAATCTGGAAAAAATATTCCAAATTGCAAAAAAATACTCAGATAAAATTGTTTTTGTAAACGACTTACCAGTTGATGAATCAAAAACAGATCCCGTATTTTGGGATAAAAATTTATCTTATAAAAACAAGCATATTGAAAAGGTATTTGAAATTGCAAAAAAATCCTGCACTGAAAATGAAATCCTCTTAGTTGATATTCATAGTCAACTTAAGAGCAATTATCAAGAATTACTCATAGATGGCCTGCACCCAAACTCTCGCGGCCATGAGCAAATGTTTAATATTGTAAAAGACTTCCTTATTAAGAAAAAGTGTATATAAACTGGGCAAAATATCTAAAGAAAATTCTTTAACAGAATTTTCTTGCATCCTAAAGTTCCAACAAACCACACCTTTTAAAGGCTTCAAAATCTATTGATTTTGACAGTGCTCAGAATTTTTAATTCTGACATGTGGTAAACTCAAGGAACTTTTTGATGCTAAATGGCAGATAGTTTTAAGTTAAGAAAAGAAATTTAAGATAATATTTCTCCTATCACAAGCTAAGATAACCTTCATGTCAGAAAGATTTATAAACTAAAGTTCACACGTATAAACTAATATGGATATGTATAAACTAAAGTTTACCAAGCTCCAGAATGAGATTTTCAGGTTATTATGCATAAAATCTGGGGAGCAGTTAAACCAGAGGGGAATAGCTGAAAAACTGAGAGTTTCTCCCACGGCCATCGCCAAGGCACTGAAGGATTTAGAAAAAGAAGGCTTAGTCTTAAATAAGAGGGAGAGAAAAATAAATCTAAATATAGTTGAGCTAAACATGGAAGATAAAGGAGTTATAGAACTAAAGCGTGTGGAAAATTTAAAAATGCTCTACGAGTCTGGCTTAGTTCAATGTCTTGATGATACCTTTCCCGGTGCGGTTATTATTTTATTTGGAAGTTATTCATATGGTGAAGATACAATTAATTCTGATATAGATATTGCTGTTATTGGGTGCAATGAAAAAGAGCTTGACCTTGATAAGTTTGAGGCCCTCCTTGAAAGAGAAATAAGAATTAACTTTTATGAAGGTTTTAAAAAGATACATAAGCATTTAAGGAATAATCTCTTTAATGGAATTGTTTTAAAAGGAGGAATTGAATTATGAAATCTTTACTTAATTTTGAAGAATATTTGAAGAAAGGGATAGTTAAGAAGCAGAGGCCCGATATGTCGAGAGCTAATTTTTTAATTCAAGAATCTGATAAATCATTCTTAGGATTAAAACAAAGAGTTGAAAAGCTTAAAATAAATGATTTAAATGCTAACTCTATTATAAAAGATGCCCATGATATTGTTCTTGAATTAGTTAGGTCTAAGATGTTGCTTCAAGGTTATAGTGCTTCTGGATTTAGTGCGCATGAAGCTGAAGTTGCTTATATGGGTAAACTTGGATTTTCAAAAGTAGAGACTGATTTTATGAATGAGATAAGATTTTTAAGAAATAGAATCTTATATTATGGTAAGTCTCTTGATAAAGAATATGCTGAGAAGGTTTATGCTTTTTTACATAAAATTTATCCTAGACTAAAAAATCCTTAAAAAAGAGTAAAAATGTGGGTAATAAAAGCAAACGGTGAAAAAGCTCCGTTCAAATCTGAAAAGATTTATAGAACCTGTATGAGAGCTGGAGCCTCTCCTGCTTTTGCCCGCGAAGTAGTAAACAAAGTCAGATCTAAGGTCCGCAGTGGAATGTCCACTAGAGAAATTCTCCGTATGACTCTCGCTTTGCTAAAACAGGAGCCAGAAGTAGCTGAAAAATATAATCTAAAGCAAGCAATAATGTCTTTAGGACCTTCAGGATATGCATTTGAAAAATTCTTTGCCAGGATTTTAGAGCACTATGGATATAAAACACGGGTAGGCCGGATTATCCAAGGAAAGTGTGTAACCCATGAAGTAGATATCTCTGCATTCAACAAAGAGAAGTACCTAGTTGAATGCAAATACCACAACGCCCCTGGAATCTATACAGATATTAAAGAAGCAATGTACACTTATGCTCGTCTTTTGGATTTAAGCAATCACTTTGACAAGGCCTGGCTAGCAACAAATACTAAACTTTCAAACCACGCTAAAAAATACGCCAATTGTATGGGTATGAAAATCACCTCCTGGGGTTATCCTAGCGGAGAGTCTTTACAAAGTTTAATTGAAAAGAAAAAACTCTACCCAGTAACCCTTCTTAAATCTGTAGGAAAGTATGAAAAAGAGTGTTTTGCAAGTGCAAATATTTTACTTGTAAAAGACCTACTTACTTACAAAGCAGGTGACCTTCTTCGCAAGACAAAAATTCAAAGAAGCAAGCTCGACAAAATAATCCTTGATGCAAAAAGGTTAGAAAAATGAAAAAGATAATTTCAACATGCATATACTGTGGATGCGGCTGTAAGTTAGAATATACACTTGATAAGGGCAAGATTACCAAAGTCTCAGGTTGGAAAGGAGATTATATGTCAGATGGAGTTCCCTGCGTAAAGGGGCTGACTATTAACGAGGTATATGACAAAAACAGGATAGAAAGTCCCATGATTAGGAAAGGTAAGAAATTAGTGGGGGTTTCCTGGGAACAAGCTGCAGAAGAAATTTATAAGAATTTTGCGAAATTAAATCCTTCAGAAATCTTTATGAATTCATCTGGAAAAATCACAAATGAAGATAATCTTATTTTATACAAGCTAGGTCAGCTTGTCTTTAATACTTCGAATATTGATTCATGCTGCGGTAGACTCTGCCATATCTCTACAGTAAGAGGTGTAATGGATTGTTTTGGAGAACCTAATTTGACTTCTGTAAAAAACTTAGACAAAACAGATGTTATGTTTATAATAGGCAGCAATCCAGCTTCTAACTATCCGGTATTTTGGAATAAAGTCCTTAAGATGAAAAATAAAATTAAGATAATTTCAGTTCAGCCTCTTCAAACTTTAACTTCTGAATTCGGAGATATCTACCTTGAAATTTCACCAGGAACAGAAGTTGCTTTATTAAACGGAATTGCAAACTATTTAATTAAAAATAATCAACACAACAAAAAAGCTGAAAACTACAAGAACTTCAAAAAACTAAAAAAAATAGTAGATAATTATGACTTGGAAGAGGTATGTAAAGAAACGGGAGTTGGAGAAAAAGATTTTTTAAAAGCCTGTCAGACTGTCGCAGGGGCAAAAAACCTGGGAGTCTTTCACGGAATGGGTTTCACCCAGCATATTAACTCTTTAGAAAATATCCACACTTTCCTCAATCTAGTTTTATTAAAAAACGGAAATATTCTTACCTTACGTGGAGAAATTAATGTACAAGGAGTAGGAGATGTATCTTCTGCTTCTCCTGAGAAACTTTCAAAACTCTGGGGAAAGAAAGTTGTAAAACCTTCTGGAAACATGATTAAATCTTTAATTTTATCACCCTGCAAAGCAGCTTTTCTCACTGAATTTAATCCCGCACAATCCCTACCCAATTTAGACAAAGTTCATAAGATTCTAGATAAAATGTTTATAGTCTACCTTGGAACTCATAAAAACCTTACTTGTGACTTTGCAAATGTTATCTTACCTCTTCCAATGTTATTTGAGTCTCAGGGAACAATTACAAATGGGGAGCAAAAAGTAAGATTTTCAGATAAAATTACAGAATATAAAAATCCTGATATGCTTGAAATTTGTAAAATTATTTCTAAGAAGTTTGGCAAAGAGGATTTGTTTAAATATAAGGATAGCAAGGATATCTTTTCAGAGCTTGTAAACTCAGTTCCATGGTATTCCAAGATGAATCCTGATGAGGTGTATGGGGGCGAGGACGGCGAACCTTTTCGCAGTATAAAGCATAGAGTGTTCATGCCTACACCTTACAAAGGAAAAGATGACCGTAGGTCTTCTACCTATCCATTTTTACTTACAACATTTAGGGAGAAACATAACTTCCTTACCTCAGAAGTCACAGATCAATCTAAAACTCTTCGCAAGCTAGATAAAGATCGCGGGCATGTTTATATCTCTCCAGAAGATGCTAAAGAATTTGGAATTAGAGACAATCAAAAAATAAAGATTATCTCTCCTGTATCCTCAATTACCGCACTTGCAAGAATTGATGATAAAATCCCTCCTAAGCTGCTTGCTACTCGCTTTCACTATCAAGAAATGCTTGTCAACAAATTATTTCCTCCAGAATTTGATGATGTTACTTTCACTCCTAACTATAAGTGTTTGGCTGTGAAGATAAGAAAGGTTTTCTAAAGGTCCAAGTTAAGTTTAGAGATATCTGTAAGAATAAGAAGATTTAACGCATTCTAAGATGATCTTTAATTTCCTCAAAACTAAGCAAGCTATCTAAACTCTGTAGCAATAACTCATAAGGAACCGGAATCCTCCCTGAAGGAAGAATCTCAACAAAAGGGCTTCTTGGATGAATTCCTTCAAAGATGTAGGGATTCTCTCCAATAATCAACCCCCCTCTCTTAAAACCTCTTGCAATTAGTGGGACCATAACATCAACCATCTCATAAGGATTAGTTGGATCATCTATTGTGGGAAATAGTGAATAAAATCGGTCAACTTCTAAACTACTTACTGGTCCCCCCCTTATAATCTCCGGCCCCTCATCTATACATAAGTGTTCATCTCCAGACTTACAATGCCCACTACACTCATAAAAAGCCCACCCCCTATTGCCAACTCCCCTTAATATCTTTTGGGCCACTGCTTCTGAATATCCTGCATCTACCATCTCCCAAGAATTAAATAAGCACTTTTAAATCTTACGCCCTTTCATGCCTTTTTCTAATTGCATCTTGCGCCTCAATTAAAGTTCTCACATACTTATCATGATCTAAACTGCAAAGGTGAACTTTCATTAACTGAAAGTCTCTTTTATGGTTTAGTCCATTTGTAGCATAATTAATTCCCTTCTCAGTCTTCTCTCCTCTTGTACCTTCATTAAATCTTGCAAGTGTAACAAACTCCGCTTCTTCTCCTCTGTACCCCTGAAATCTAACAAGATTGTACTGTCCTTCAAGAAAAGCAATTGCATAAGGGTCAGCTAATTTAGGGCTTTTAATTATTTCAGTCCAGATTTTTGCAATATTGCCTAGATCCATTCTTGCCATCTTCTCCTTATAATCTCTAGGCATTGCTTTGTGTAACGCTAATTGTGGAAGGTGTTCAAGCGCTGGCCTAGTTAATTGAAAAGTTCCATAGTCTCCTTTTCCACTATCTAGCTTTTCTTCTTTTCCCCCACTAGTTTCAATATAAGCTACCGCATCAACTAAACTTGGATCAACAACTGTCCAATCTCTTAATGCCCTACCCAACTGAAATCCTTCTTTCCACCTTCCATTAAGCACAGCTTCATAAGAGTCTCTTTGCTCCTGAGTCCAGTTGCAAGGACTTCTCGCTAAAAGCTCTCCAATCAATTCATCATGATACTGGCTTTTGCTCATATCCACCAACATTTCAATTTCATAATCTTTCTCTTTTTCAGTTGTCCCTAATCTACTCTCCCCTGATACTGAAACTGGTCTTGCAAACAGAAAGTTCACTAACCCCTCTCCACTTACCGCTAACCCAGTTACACCTATCGCTCCTAAAATCCCTAAAGCATCTCTCCTAGTTATTCCTGACATTTTATTTTTTCCTTAAGGTAATTTCCCCCCACCTTAAATCTCCTTTTCCGCCATTTTTTTTAATTCTAAAATTTCCTGAGCATATTCTTTCATTCCCATTATCCTCGCAGCGAATTCCATCTGCATGGGTAATTTCCTCAATACTGTCTCCCCTTTTCTGCATTTGTATTCCTGCAACTTTATAAGCAGGATCAAAACCAGTGTAGATAGCATCATCCTCCCCAAAACTGCAGCCAGAAGTCACCGTACCAACAGTTAAAGCTAAAGCCCCAATAGCTCCCACTTTAATAGCATTCCTTCTACTCGGATCATATTCATTCATCTTTTGTCTAAATTCTCTAAACATTTTCCTTACCTCATTTACTTCCAACCCTTAGCTTTTCTCAGAGCTTTATAGGCGCTTTCCATACGCAGGTTAGCATAATCTAAAACTGCGCCATACACAGGATCTATCTTTCCTATATCTACACATTCTGGACGAACAGGTAAACTTTCAACCACACTTTCTCTATCCAAAACAGCTAAAGCAAAGTTTCTTTCCTCCATAGTTCTGTTAGCCAGCAAAGCTACTGATTCTTCTCTTTGTTTCCAGTGATTTTCATAACTTTCATTCATTTTCCTAAACCTTATTTTATAACTACTATTTAGTGACAAATACCCTATTTAAAGCTTTCGGTAAGGAAGCTTTAATCATTAACTAACTCCGGATAGGGAGTTAATATGTTGTGATGTTAATCACGACTTTTGTTGCAATCTTTATGAAAGATTGCAAATTTAAAGCTTTCGGTAAGGAAGCTTTAATCATTAACTAACTCCGTTTAGGAAGATTTCAGTAGCTAAATCCTCGCCTTAGTCCACTCTTTATCCCCGCTCTTTATAAGCGCTATAAAAGCCATAACTACAAGATAGAAGGTGCCTAAAACAGCATCTCCACTTATCCCAATTATAGAAGAAAATATAATTACTAACTCTCCAACAATCATTATCAACCAAAACCACCTCTTTCCAGCTTCTAACTCATCCCTTGCTAGCCAGGCAATTAAGTAACCTACTGGGATAGCACTAAATAGCACTACAACTATCAATATAATATTTGCAAGCAATATCATAACTTATTTAAAACAACTTCATTTTTAAACATTATGAAAGAAGTAAAATACGCAATCATTGTCTCCAGCTCAGATCCAGCTGGAATGAACATAAAACAAGAGCTGGAAAAGCTAGGCCAAGAAGTAAACATAATTGACCAAGTGCAGATTTTCGCAGAAAATCTGGATAAGGAAATTGAAGCAGACTTTTTTATCTTTGCTTCAAAGCATCAGTCTGCTGATAAGCGGAGAACTTTGACAGTTCACTCAATCGGGAACTTCCACAAAGCAGATTACGGTGGAAAGCAAGAAACTCTAGTTGCTTGTTCAGCTTTATTCAATAAACTAATGTTCCAGATTCTTAATAAAAAAGCTAAAAATCTAGATTACGAAGTTTCTTTAGAAGTAACTCACCACGGCCCTTTTCTTGAAAAACCTACTGTATACATTGAGATTGGTTCATCAGAAAAAGAATGGAATGACAAAGTAGCAGGAAAAGCAATTGCAGATACAATTATCGAAACTATTAAAAATTTTAAGCAAGATAAAAAAATAATTCCCGCAATTGCAATTGGAGGAAAACACTACTGCAGCAGTTTTAATAAAATCCAATTAAATTCCAATTATGCCCTAGGCCATATTATCCCCCAATACTCTCTTCCTGTAAACAAAGAGCTTTTAAAACAAGCTATTGAAAAAACAATTGAAAAACCAAAAATCGCAATTTTAGATTGGAAAGGTATGAAATCAGCAGAAAGACAGGAAATAATAAGCTTATTAAATGAACTCCCCTTTGAATATATAAGGACAAGCAACATAGAAAAATGACCAAGAAAAATAAGCTCTCTGCATTACACCCAGATGTAAGGAATAAGATTTCAGAACTGCTCAAAGACATAGATAAAAGCATCGACATTCTTTATGAACTTGCAACAACAGATGAAAAAACAGGCCTATACAACTACAAGTACTTTCAAACCCATCTTGACCAGCAATTTGAAGAAGCTAAAAGAGGAGCCCCATTATGTCTTTTAATTCTAGACTTAGATCACTTTAAAAAACTAAATGATACTTACGGCCACCTAGTCGGAGATAAAATTTTAGAACACTTAGGAAAGCTTCTTAAGAAACACACAAGGAAATCAGATATAGTGGCAAGATTCGGCGGAGAAGAATTCCTAATACTCTTCCCAAACTCTGACATAACCAAATCCTATAAAATCGCAGACAGAATACGCGATTTGATTGCAAAAGACAAGATGATGAAAAAGCACAACTCTACTATCTCTGGAGGGATAACTTGCTACAAAAAAGGAGACACCAAGGCAAAATTAAAACAAAGAGCCGATAAAGCTTTGTACAAAGCAAAAGAAGGCGGTAGGAATTTTATTGAAGCTTGTTAATCTTTAAATATGCCTTAATTTTAATTCTTTCATGCTAGACCAATATTTGGATTATTATTTAGCTGAATTAGAAGCAGATGCTGAAATTGATTTAAGGATTCATATGCAAGAAAATTATAGTAAAAGGGCACTTAGATATTTTAATATAACTGAGATCTCTAATAATTCCTCTTTAATCTAGCAGATAATTCTCATTTAAATCATCAGAGTGAGCTATAACATCGGTAGAAGTTACTATTCCGACTAACTGGCCTTTATGAATTACAGGAAGCTTCTTTATCTTATTCTTAGCCATAATCCTAGCAGCATTATCTAGACTTTCATTTTTATCTACACTAATTACATTCTTACTCATTATTTTAGAAACCTTCCCACCCAGTTTGCTAATATTTTTTATAATATCTCTCTCAGTTATAATCCCTGTAACCTGCTCGCCCTTCATTATTGTTAAACAGCCAAGATTATGCTCAGACATTAATCTTGCAGCTTCCTTTAAACTGATATTCTCACTAACAACTAGAGCCTTATTCATTACATCTTCTACTCTCATTTTTTACTCCTTAATCTAAAAAATTTCTTCTCTTTTTTTAGTATCTCTTTTTCATTCAACCCAGTACTCAAAAATCCTCGGTCATACCTTTCTGTTATGGGCAGACTTTTCACTTCTTGAATACTTGGTTTAGCTACTGGAAGAATAATCATCTGAGCAATTCTCATCCCTTTTTCAACCTGGATTGTTTGCTCTCCAAAATTAATCAAAACCACAGTTATTTCTCCTCTAAATGCAGGATCAAAAGTTCCAGCAGCAGTATGCACCCCCATTTTAGTCACAATTCCAGCCCTATCCCTTATCAGCCCAATAAACTTTTCTGGAATCTGAATTGCTATCCCGGTCTTAACCGCTTTTTGTTCATAAGGGGCAAGAGTTACAGACTCATCTGCTCTTAAATCAAAACCCAAATCACTACCCATTGAGTAGCTTGGAAGTTCAGCAGTTCTACTTAACCTTTTTACCTTTAATACCTCTTTCGCCATATAATAAGAAATGTGAAGGATAATTTATAAACTTACTCCTTTTTTGTAAACCTCTGAATCTCTTTTCCATCAACTACTTTTGTACTCATGAACATCTTCAATGGCCGATCCCATAATGTTCCCTTAGGATAATCACTTCCTTCATAAAGCTGTTCATATACCACTCTTTTTTCCTGAGTCTCAGTATCATTAGTTATTGCAATAATCTTATACTTCATATGCTCCCCTTTAAAATGCTGCCAAACTTCCCCTTCTTTAGGTATCTCCATACCTATACTGTAAAATCAAAATATATAAAAGTTTGGACAATCCTCTTAAAACATGTATCACGAAATTAATGTTAAATCTGCTTTAAATAAATTGGAGAATAACTTCCCCTACGGATGGGATCTTAATATCTATCGCGGCTGCCCCCACAACTGCCAATATTGCTATGCGCTATACTCCCATGACTATCTTGGCTCTGAAGACTTTTTCGGAGATATATTCATCAAGAAAAATATCATAGAGCGGCTTGAAAAAGAACTAAGATCAAAAAAATGGAAGCACGAAAAAATCAATATTGGGGGTGTAACTGACAGCTATCAAGCAATTGAATCTAAATACGGGCTAATGAGACAGGTTTTAAAGCTCATGATTAAATATCAAAACCCAATTACAATTTCTACTAAATCCACACTTATTTTAAGAGATTTAGACTTAATTGACCAGCTTTCTCAAGTAGCTTCTGTTAGTGCAGCTATGACAGTTACTACAGTAGACGAAAAAATAAGAGAGCTAATAGAACCAAAAGCTTCCCCCTCTTACTCCAGATTTGAGACCCTTAAAAAACTTAAACAAACTAACGCAAGAGTGGGTATGCATGTCATGCCCATACTTCCCTATATTACAGACAGCGAAGAAAACCTTAAGGGATTATTTTTTAATGCGCAGCAAGTCGGGGTAGATTATGCCCTTTGTGGAACCCTGTATTTAAGAGGAAAAACTAAACCCCATTTTCTAAACTTTATAAAAAACAGCTTTCCACACTTATACGGAAAGTATCTTTCCTTGTACACTCAATCCGGAGCAGGAAGAGATTATCAAAGAGATCTTCATAAAAGAATATCTAAAATTAGAAAGAAGTACAGAATTTTTGGGAATTCCTCTGAACCTAAAAAGCAGAAGCTAGTAAAGGCAGAACAATCTAATTTAGATAGCTTTAGAAAAGCTTAAAATACCCAGATTTCTTGCTATCACAAAGGAAAGTTTGATAAAGAAAACCGTTAGGTTGTCTATCACTCTTGAAGCATATTCAAGGGAAAGTTTGATAAAGAAAACCGTTAGGTTGTCTATCACTCTTGAAGCATATTCAAGGGAAAGTTTGATAAAGAAAACCGTTAGGTTGTCTTTATGCCCCGATCGCATAAGGGTATTGCACCAGATTGCTAATCTGGGCCCTCTGGGCATCCAGGTTCGAGTCCTGGTCGGGGCGTAATACTTTTTGGACCACTTTTATGGGACTCTTTTTATCGATATAGTGTGTCGGACATATTGTATCTCGACTGTATATAAATAGTTTGGGAGTCTAGAAAAAACAATGAAAATTGATCCCTATAAACATAAGGAAAGATATTTACAATGGAAAAAAGAGATAAATGGAGTAATTCCGGATATAAGTAGAGAAAACTCAGATATTATATTGCAATATCTTAATGATATGGAAATTGGAGTTAATATTTCTTCAACTAGTGTTAAAGGTTCGCGGGGATATAACAGATTAAACACTTTAAAGGACAAACTTATATTCTTCTCGAAAAAGTTTATGACAAGCCTTAACGTGGGCTGTATAACCGAGATTAAAGAGGAACAGCTGTTTCAATTCTTCTCAGATATGGAGAAAGGAGTTATTAAAAAACAAAATGGAGAAAACTTTATGGGGGCTAATACTTATGTTAGGATATTTAAGGCATTTTGGCACTGGTATCAGAAGATTTCTAGAAAACAGGGCATAGAAATTAAAGATATAACTTTGGATTTAAACACTAAGGCAAATAAGCCAAAATGGGTTTATTTAACAGAAAATCAGATTAAAGCTCTTTATGATAGGGCAGGGCATAAGTATAAAATTTTAATTATGTTCTTATTTGATACAGGAATTAGATCTCCAACAGAATTAATTAATGTTAGAGTTGGAGATTTGTATAAAAATTATACTGAATTACAAATAAGGGATGAAGTTAGTAAAACTTTTGGCAGAAGAATTAAATTAATGATTTGCTCTAAGATTCTTAAGGCTTATGTTGAAGAGAATAATCTAAAACCAGAAGATCAGCTATTTCCAATAAGCCCAACAGTTGTTAATAGATATTTGAAAAATTTAGCTGTTAAAGTTTTAGGCAAAGGCGTAAGTGAAGCAGGAGAATTTTACTCTAGATTATCTATGTATGATTTTAGGCATTGTTCTTGCTGTTACTGGTTACCTAGATATAAATCTGAAAGTGCATTAAAATATAGATTTGGTTGGAAAAAGTCTGATAAAATACATTATTATTCAGAACTTCTAGGCATGAAAGATACAATCTCAGAAGAAGATTTACTTATTGATGTTACTAAAACTGAGATTGAAAAAAGATTAACAAAAACTGAACAAGAAGCTGAATTTTTAAGAGAAGATAATAAACATATGAAAATTCAGATGAAAACAATCATGGGGTTGATGATGAAATTAGAATCACAAGTGGGGGTAGTTGCGTAAAAAACAATTCCTCCAAAGGCCTAGAGCCCGAGGCTTTTATTGTGTTTGCCATACTCGGCGGAATTCTGCTCAAAACACTCTACGAAGCTCTAAAAAAAGAATGGTTTATCTTCAAAGAAGATACTATTCTCTCCTTCAATTTAATTATAAATAATCTTATTTTTCAGGCAATTTTCTTTATCTTACTAGGAATTTTAATTAGCTACCTTTCTTACAAATTCTACAAAAGAAGACAAAGAAGAAAACAAGAAAAAAGACAAGTAAATAAAGCAGTTGAAAAAGAAAAAAGATATATTCAAGAATTTTTAAATACAAAATTAGGTCGCTTTGATCATTCAAAATTAAAATCTAAATTAAAAGAACTAGAAGAAAAATATCCTCTACAAAAACCTCTCGAATTAAAATCCAAGATAAAAGAAATAAAAAATGTTTTGGTTGAATTTGAACATAAAGAAGAGGTAAATAAAATGCTTGATGAGAAACTTTCCTTAAAACAAGAAATTGAAGAACTAAGAAAAGAAAGAGAAAATAATTATGGATCTTTTAAGAAATTTAATGTTTCTAAGAAAAATGGTTGTTCAGAAGAAGATTCAAATATTGAAAAAATTCAAAGAAAAGTAAACATCAGAGTTGATGAAGATAAGAGATTTTTCAGAGTAAAGAATTTGAATCAAGATGAAATAAAATATCTTTTAGATGAAAGTTATTTTTTCTATAAACGTAAAAGTTTGGTCTCAGAAAAAATTGAAGTATTTTTAATCAAACCAAGGCATAATGAAAGTATAGTTCACCATTTTGTAGTTTATGATTTATCAGAGTACTTGGAGAGTTTGGGTGTTGAGATTATGAAATTTGTAACAAGAAAACCAGATATCGTTTTTACACTTAACGGCGTTCGCTATGCAATTGAGATAGAAACAGGTTCTGCATTTTCAAAAGTTAAAAATTTGAAAGAGAAAGTAAAAATCTTAAATGAAACTTATGATCAATGGTTTTTTGTTGTAACAAAGAGAGAGTTTGTTAAAAAATATAAACAAATTGGATCTACTGTCGATCTTAGGTATCTGCCTAAAAAAATAAAAAAGTTGTTGAAGAACTCCCAAAAATAGGCTAGCGGAAATTGGGAGCCTTAAATTATTCCTCGTCGGTTAAATGTTATAAAAATCTCCAGGAGTCACTCGGCATAATATATATGTGTAGGGGTAGGGACTCGGGGGGATTAAAATAAGAAAGATAATAATTCAATACTAAATAATCCATCCCTTAAAGAATAACTATTTCTATATATAAAAACACCCCAAAAGTAGGAAATAAACAATCAGATGATTTATTTGGATAAATTAGAAATTACTTTTATTAGTTGTTTAGGAAATTTTACCAAATAATCTGGATTTTCTTTATGTAATCGTTTTTCTGAATTGTATCCCCAAGTTACAGCAATTACTTTAAGATTAATCTTCTTTGCAGCAATAATATCTCTATCTTCATCCCCAACATAAACTATTTCAGAAGGGTTTATTTGGTATTTCTTACACATTTTTTTAAGAACCAAATATTTTCCGAAGATAGAACTTTGGGCATAAACAAACTCAAACAAATTATTGATATTATATTTTTTCAAAGTTTGAATTATGTTTTCTTCTGAATTGCTTGAGACAATACCAATTTTGTAAGATTTACTAAGTATTTTTATTGAGTCTACCATTTCAGGGAATAATTTAATATTCTCCTTCTTTTTTAATTTAGAAGTAACATTCAAAACTATTTTTGGAAGTTCCCAAATTGGAATCTTTTTCTTTTTCATTAAATTTTTAATTCCTTCATCTCTTAATAATTCAAAATCTTTATCTGAAACACCTTTAATTTCACTTTTTGCAATTTCTTTTATAATCTCAAATGTGTCAGCAAGTGTTCCATCAAAATCAAAAACAATATATTTAATCATAGTAAATTCATAATCTTAAATACTTATAAAATTTCCTAAAACCAAACAATCAGATGATTTTTTAAAGTTGAAAGTGTTAGTTTTGATATGAGAAAAGAATTATCTGAAGAAATTGATCCTTTTTATATATTTCAGACTAGAGAAGAGATTGATGAAGTGCTTGCTAAAGGAGTTGAAATAGGTGCTTTCTGTTATCCTATTCCAGATGAAGTTAATAGTAGAGATGAACAAAAGTTATTCATGGCAGGTGCAATGTATGAAGAGAGAATTAAAAATACTTCTTTTGGAAAACTTAAAGGAATCATATACTTTTTAACCCATCCAAATCATTTTAAAGAAACCAGAAAAGGTTACATGAATTCTTACTTTCTTGCTGGAAGAGTATATAGAAAAGATTCCAAAGAAGGTTATGAGCCTTTAATGATCAAAGAAATAGTTACACTTGGTAAAGAATAAATCTTTTAAAAAATCTAGTAATTATTTAATCCTATATAATAATCTAGTAATTATTTAGTCTTAAAAGTAAACAATCAGATGATTTTTTAGTCTTCAGCTAGTATTTCAATCCTAAACTTTAAATATGGCAAAATATTAAGGTGAATATGAAAACAAAAAAGAAACAAAAAGCAGTAAAAAAGACTGGGGCCCAAGTACTTGTTGAAACACTAATTAAGGAAAAAGTGGATGTAACATTCGGATTTCCTGGTGGAGCAGTCATACCTTTATTTGATACTTATTTAGACTATAAGAATAAAATTAAAAATATTTTAGTTAGGCACGAACAAGGAGCAGCACATGCTGCAGAAGGTTATGCTAGGGCTTCTGGTAAAGCAGGAGTTTGTATAGCGACTTCAGGACCAGGAGCTACTAATTTAGTTACAGGAATTATGGATGCATATATGGATTCAACTCCTATAGTTGCTTTTGGTGGCCAAGTTCCAACTAATTTAATTGGGAATGATGCTTTTCAAGAGGCAGATATGATAGGGATTACTCTCCCAATAACAAAACATAATTTCCAAGTTAGAAACCCAAATCAAATGGTTCCTATGATTATGAAAGCTTTCAAGCTTGCAAATGAAGGTAGAAAAGGTCCTGTTTATATAGACCTTCCAAAAGACTCTCAAGTAGGACAAGTAAGTGGTTTAATTCCAGAAAACATTGAGATTGAAGGTTTTCGTCCAACAGTGAAACCAAATAAAAACCAAATAAAAATGGCAATAGAAGCCATACAAACATCTGAAAGACCTTTACTTTTAATAGGACAGGGGGTAATAAGTTCTGATGCTTCAGAAGAATTACATGAATTAGTTAAATTAACAAAAATCCCTGTTTCAACAACACTTATGGGAAAAGGAGCTTTTGATGAATATAATCCACTAGCCTTAGGAATGGTTGGTATGCATGGAAGAAAAATAGCTAATTATGCTACCTTACATGCTGATTTATTAATTGTAATTGGATGTAGATTCTCTGATAGAATTACAGGAAATTTGAAGACATATGCAGAAAATGCTAAGATTATCCATGCTGACATTGACCCTGCAGAAATTGGAAAAAATGTTAAAATAGACATTCCCATAGTTGGAGATGCAAAAGAAATTTTAAAAGAAATGGTGGTTGAGTGCAAAAAAAATAAGATAGAAGAAAAAACAAAATGGACCACACAAATAAAGAATTACAAAGGAATTTGTGATAAATGTGTTCCAACTCCAAAAACCAAGAGGATTCATCCAAAGACAGTTATGAATACATTGAATAAAATTCTAAAACCAGAAGATATAGTAGTTACAGGAGTTGGTCAGCACCAAATGTTTGCAGGGCATTTTATTAAAGTGAGAAAGCCAAGAACTTTTATTAGTTCTGGTGGTGCTGGAACTATGGGATTTGGATTTCCAGCAGCAATTGGAGCGAAAGTTGCTAAACCAAATTCAAATATTTTTTTAATAGATGGGGATGGTAGTTTTCAAATGACAATCCAAGAGTTAGGAACTGTTAAGGAAGCTGGTATTAAAGTTATTCCAATTATTATGAATAATTCTTATTTGGGTATGGTTAGACAATGGTTAGAATTGTTTTCAGATAAAAGATATTCAGAAGTATATTTAGGTTCAACTCCTAATTTTATTAAGGTTGCAGAAGCATATGGGTTAAAAGGCATTAAAGTAACAAAGGAATCTGAATTAGAACCTGCATTAAAACAAGCCATAAAAAATAAAGAAACAACTTTAATTGATATTGACATTGAAGAAGAATCAAATATTCTCCCAATGTTAACACCAGGAGGACATCTTAAAGATGGTTTTGGAGGATGTATGGTTGGACCTGGACAATTTTTTAAGGAAAAATAAAATGGCAAAAGGACAAAAACACACGATTGAAATGCTTGTAGAAGATGAGCCAGGAGTATTAACACGAATTGCTGGCATGTTTGCAAGAAGAGGTTTTAATATAGAAAGTATTACTGTAGGGAAAACATCTAAAGAAGGCATAAGTAAAATGGTCGTAACAGTTATTGGGGGCGAGGAAGTATTGGAGCAAGTGAAGAAACAAATAAATAAATTGGTAGATACAAGGAAAGTGGCTGAAAGACCAGAAAGTAATTCAGTTATTAGAGAATTATGTTTATTAAAAGTCAGGTTAAAAGACAAGAAAGCTAAAGATGAAATCTTAAAATATACAGATGTTTATAGAACAAAGATTGTGAGTATTTCTCCTAAAGAGATAATTATTGAACTTTCTGGAATCCCTTCTAAAATAGATTCTTTTATTGAATTAATGAAACAATTTGGGGTTATTGATGTTTCTAGAACAGGTGCTACAGCAATGTCAAGAAATTCTAATTAATTTGAGTAATCCCTAACTGGGTATTGATACTACAAACCAAACAATCAAGTAATTACTCAGTCCAAAACCCTTAAAGTAAACACCTATGAGAATTCTTACCCAAACATAAAACATAAATACTATTTAAGCTTTATGTAAACACATTACGACATACACCTATTCGTAGTCTAAAGCTACATTATGATAAGTCGTGGTATGTTTTAATTCAGGTGGGGTGCCTTAATCAATCAGACAACCTTAATGGTTATTGTTTACTCCAAGGTCACCCTTCCTATCCTGTCATAGGATTATGAATTCTTGATCTTTAGCTAACATTGCATAAGCAGTTGAACACATCTTTCTTGCAGTTGCACAAATTGCTTTTTGTTTGCCCTTTTTCTTAGACAGCTTCCTGTAAAACCTTCCAAACTGATTCATTTCCTTTGTTCTAACAGCAGTCCAACTTGCTTCTATAAATACACTCTTTAATACTTTATTTGATTGCCTAATTAATTTTCCAAATCTTAAACTGTTCCCAGACTGCCTTACACTTGGAACTAAACCAGCATAACTACAAAGCTTTGAAGAGTTTTCAAATCTCTCTATCTCACCAATTTCTGCTACAAGATCAACAGCTCTTAATTCTGCAATACCTGGAAGAGTCATTAGTAGTTTTGCATTTTTATTTTCATTAGCTATTTCTCTGATCTTATCATCTATATCCCCTAGTTTCTCACTATGAAATCCTAACAAGTCAACATAATGTGTGATAAGATCATCATCTTCAAATGTCTTAAGCCATAAAATGCTTTTCTTACAGAAAGTTGCAGAAGGAAGTTTTAACCCTCGCTTAATCAAGATTGCATGTATTTTGTTTTTAATTTGTGTTGTTTGCTTAACAAAAGTTCTTCTTTCCCTTGTTATTTCCCTTAATCTTCTGATTTGTTTTGGAGGAATATAACTTTCAGCTACTAAATTACCCCTTAACAAATCAGCTAAAGTTGAAGCATCAACATGATCTGTTTTAATTCTTGCAGACGCTATTGCCTTTGTTTTTACAGGATTTGAAAGTTTAACTTCATATCCAAATTCATCAAGTAATTCATAAATATATTCCCAAACACAAGTACTTTCAATTACAATCTTTGTTTCACTAGCAGGATAATCTTTAAGAAAATCTTTAAAATTATCTTTACTGTTGTCAAACCTTTCATTTGCTAGTTGATCACCCAAGTAATCTTTAACAACTGCTACTGTGAATTGCTTATGTATGTCCATTCCAATAAAGTTCATTTGTATTAATTACCTCCTTTCAATATCAAAAACTCGATAGAGTTTTTGCAATATTAAATTAAAGTCATTAGACTTTAATTCTTTTTAGAATTCTCATATCATCAATCAGATGATTATCTAATGGAATGTAATAATATTTTTAAAGAGAAAAAGCCTTAATAACTTAGGATGCCAATTATAGATACTGAAACTCTTAAAATAGCATTAACTTTTGATAATGATATTAGAGAAGATTTTGATGG
>JBDRJD010000005.1:0-6596 GCA_043815245.1 archaeon | reverse complement strand
GCAAAAAAAGCAGCTAAAAACCCTGGGACTAAAACCACATAATCTAAATTTGCAATCTCTCTAAACTGCAATATATTTGCTCCAATAACAGCTGGAATTGCAAGTAAAAACGAAAAAGTTGCAGCCCTGCTCCTCTCCACTCCCTGAAACATTAAACTAGAAATTGTAACCCCACTTCTTGAAATCCCAGGTATAACTGCTAAACCCTGAAAGACCCCGGTAAGAAACGTGTTTTCTGTATTCAAATCCCCTTTTCCAGCATAAAGACTTGAAATATAAATTATAGTTCCAGTAATCAATAAAGAAACAGAAACTACAATTAAACTAGAAAATATCTCATTAATAAAAAAAGAAAAGATAAATCCAATAATCGCAGTGGGTATAGAGGCAATTACAATATAAAACAAAACTCTCTGTTCTTTAGTAAAGATCCTTATAATGTCCCTATAAAAAAATACAATAACCGCCAAAATAGTGCCAAGATGAAGTGCAATATCAAACTCCGCGCCAACTTCTAAGTTCAAAAGATTCTGAATTATAGCCAGATGCCCGCTTGAAGAAACTGGGAACCACTCAGCAGCCCCCTGCACTAATCCTAATAAAACTGATATCAAAATTTCCATTTTAGTCAGCATCTAAGTAATCTGCTTTCTTACCCCCTACAAGAATTTTAGCCACATCAATTGGAAGGTTGGCCACGTCTCCTTTTAAAAAGGGTCCTAAATTCTCCCCACCTAGCCCTAAAAATTTATCAGTATCCTCCTTAAAGATAACTAAAGTATTCTTTATCTCTGTCTGCTTTTGGTCATTCAAAAGACCGGCTACATCTTTTTCAGCCTGCCCCATACTGTTCATTATATCATCAAAAAGCTTTTTTTCAAACGGCAGCATATTTTCAAAATCCCTCTTGGAAATACCTGTTTCAGCAGCCACAAACGCTAGATTCAAAAGTTTTTTCTTTCTTCTCAATATCAGTTCTTTGAAAATAGAAATTGCATT
This sequence comes from archaeon, assembly GCA_043815245.1. Lineage (GTDB taxonomy): Archaea > Nanobdellota > Nanobdellia > Pacearchaeales > GW2011-AR1 > JBDRJD01. The sequence continues at coordinate 5,597 of JBDRJD010000005.1, read as the reverse complement.
TTCTAATTGTTTCTTTGCTTTCATGATAGTATCCGAAAAAAGATCTCCTTCCTTATTAGCGAGATTCTTCTTTTCTCCAACATACGTAGAAAAATCTGTAATAAAGCTCTTATGAATAGGCTGTAGCTGCTCAGAATACCTTTCCTTTCTCAAAGCCTCATAAATATCATTGTAGGTTATCATCTTAAATAATCTGGGATCGAAAAAGTTTGGTATTCTTTAAGCAACCCCTTTCCATAAACCAGTCTAGAAAAACATTCAGCTTCAAGTTTTGCATCTTCTAGAGCATTATGTGCTCCCCTTTCGTCTTTCATCCCGACTAAAGCCAATACCTCCTTCAACCCTAGTCCAATATGATCTCCTTTAATTAGCAACTTTCCGTGAATTTCGGCGTATTTTGCATGAGCAATGCTCTGTATATCTAGGGCCCTATGAAAAAAAGTAGGTTTTAATCCATACTTTATTGCCTTAAAGTAAATGAAAGAATAATCAAACTGAGGATGATGACAGATTAAATTCCTCACTTTAACCGACTCGCACCATCTCAGAAAATTTTTAATCAGCTCTTTTTCAGATTGTTTATTTTTATCTCTCAGCTCTTCTTCTGTCTTGCCTATAACCTCTAAGACAGGTCTAGGACTGTCCATATTTATAGCACCCACTATTTCATATTCATCTTCTAACCTTGCTTCTTCTAAAAAAGTGTTCTCAGGATTATCTAAATCAACAGCTCCAATCTGCCAAATCCCGCACTTTTCATAGTCTCCCCCCGAAGTCTCAATATCTACTACAATCATAAATTCTAAAGAACAAACGAGTTTAAAACCATTGTTGTGGTAAAAAACTATCCATTAATCGTATATTCATAATAGTCATCATAAGGGATAAACCACCCTGTAGCATCCTCTTTTGAAGCCTTCTCCATTATCTTCCTAAAAAGCCTAATCGAATTCCCATGTGCAGAAATAGCAACATTCATTTTATTCTTCTTCATAAACTTCTTCAAATCCTTAATAAAAGCGCCCACTCTCTTTTCAACATCAGCAAAAGACTCTCCTTTTGGAACCGCAGTGTTATATCCCCTATGAACCGCCTCATATTCCTGCTCCCCTAAGAATATTTCAACTTTCTTCCTTAACTTAGGAGAAAGATTTTCAATCGCATCTCCCTCCACTCTTAAATCATACTGCTTTTTACCAATATTCTTAATAAAAGATTTATGCGAAACTCCCTGCAAAATACCATAACTCCTTTCAATCATACGATTATCCTTAATCAGTTTATTACACTCAGAATGATATTTCAAAACTTCTTTTAAAGTATCTTTAGACCTCGATAACCTTGTGTAATAAGCTACCTGGAATTTCTTGTTTTTTAGCTTTTTTGCAATCTTTCTGGCTTGCCTCTTACCTTTAGAGGTTAACTCAGAATCCTTCCAGCCAGTAAAAATACCTTTCTTATTATAATAAGTCTGCCCGTGCCTAAATATATAAATTTTAAGTTTCATCTCTTTTATGGAAAATAGCCTTCTTCATATTTAAAACTTGCTAAACTTTAAATAAGCTTCAAACCATTTAGAGATATGTTCAATAATCTAAAAAAGAAACTTGGAAGCTGGTTTAAAAAAACCGAGAAAAAAGCAGAAGGAATAGAAGTTGAGGAAGAAGTTAAAGTAGAAGAAGTTGTTAAAGAAAAAAAACCTACTGAAGTTGCATCACCTAAACTTAAGATAGAAAAGCCAGTTGGAGTTAAAGAAAGGGCCCCCGTAGTCAAAGAGCAAAAAACTCAAAAGATAATTGTAGAAGCTCCAAGAACCCCGGAACAGAGAGTTATAGAAAAACAAGCTAAAAAAGCAAGAAAATCCATAAAAGATATTCTTAAAAGAAAAATTACAATTTCTCAAGAGTATGTAGACGAGATATTTGAACCATTAGAAACCCTGCTTTTAGAAAATAATGTGGCACTAATTGTAACTGAAAAAATAAAAAAAGAGCTAGATAAAGACCTAGTAGGAATAATAGTTGAAAAAAAGCAAGTTGAGGAAGAAGTTAAAAAATCGTTTAAAAGAATCATAGCCGACCTACTATTAGAACCATTTGATTTAATAAAAAAAATAAAAGAAAAAGAAGGCACTTTTACAATCTTGTTTTTTGGAATAAACGGCTCAGGAAAAACTACCTCAATTGCAAAAATAGCCAATTTACTAAAGAAAAATAATATTTCATGTGTATTGGCTGCTTCAGATACATTTAGGGCAGCTTCAATAGAGCAGCTTCAATCCCATGGAGAGGCTTTAAAAATAAAAGTAATAAAACAACATTACGGTGCAGATCCAGCAGCTGTGGCTTATGATGCAATTGATCACGCTCGCGCTCATAAAATCAAAGTGGTTTTGATTGATACAGCGGGGAGAATGCACACCAAAGAAAATCTCATGAAAGAAATGGAAAAAATCTCCCGTGTTTCAAGACCTGACTTAAAAATATTCATTGGAGAAAGCATTACAGGTAATGATGCAACTAACCAGGCCAAAATGTTCAATGAACTAATTGGGATAGATGGCATAATCTTAAGCAAGGCAGATGTAGATGAAAAATCAGGCACTGTTCTTTCAGTAAGTGAAGTAACCGGACAGCCTATCTTGTATTTGGGGACAGGCCAAAAATACGAAGACTTGGAATTATTTAGTAAAAGCAAAATAATGAAAAGTTTAGGATTATGAGGGGGAAGAATGAAACTTTGGTTTAGAGAAGGAAAATATATAGACTCGTGGAGCGCGGTACACCTAACTTCAGGATTTGGCCTGGGGATAATTTTTTTATATCTCTTCAGGGTATCTATAATCTACTCTACAATTATCTCATTGATTATTCTTATATTAGCAGAAATAGTTGAAATTAAATTTGTGGAAGAAACAAGACAAAATAGAGTGTTAGATGTTTTAATAGGGTCCCTAGGGTTTATAATCTCATTAATTGCATTTCTATACTTAAGTGAAATCACTCTGATAATTTTATCTGTCACTCTCCTAGTAATTTGGATCATCCTAAACGTGTGCGGATGGAGAGAATTTGCCAAATCTCGATAAAAGAGAAAGTTTTAAAAAGCCTAGGCTTATAAATTTAAAATGGGAAAGTCCAGCCAACTCCAAATGTATGCTAACCTACTTAAAGGCGGTAAGCACAACGCAATTCTAGAACGCCTTCCAAGAATACGAACATTTGAACGGCAATTAGAAGGCAAACCTGCAATGAAAGCAATTCTTGATGAAGCTTATGGAGTAGCTCATCAAAGTGCGTTTATGAACCACTGGGGAGCTTATTGTGATTTAAGGGGGGTAGCGCCTTCCCAATATAGGGGAAAAGCCTATGTAAGTCCTACAAAGCAAGCAGGAGAACAAGTGCATCCCTTGATACAAGGCGCAGAATGGTTGGCTGAACACGCAACAAGTCTCGGACCGATTCGATGTTTTGCTTCTGAAGATACTTCTCAGAGACCTATCAGAGTAGTAAAATCAGTAGAACAACTCGCAAACTTCGAACGCTTAGGCCAAGTCCACACCTTACTAATCCCAGACGTGAAAAACGGTGGAGATATATTTCCAGTAACTCTCCAAATTAGAGAATAAACTACTTTTCTTTTCTTAATAAATAACTTGCCCAGCTTGCAACTAAAATTGCCCCTATAAGTAAAAACCAAATTCCAAGAAAGTTAGTGGCAGTTTCATTCATTTCTTCAGAAACAGCATATCCTGTAACAGCAGAAAATGAGTTAAACATTACAATTATCCCTGCAATAATTAAGCTGATTCCAATAACTAAAAAAATAAGCCCCAGGATTCTGAACACACCTTCTTTCATAAGAAATACAGAAATATTAACTTAATAAAGTTTTTCTTTAGCCATTTTACCTTCCGAGCTTCTCATCAATATTTCCAAATAAATCATCTAAATCAACTCCCTTAGCCTGTACTTTTTAAGCACCTCTACACCTAATCTGCCTGTCCATTAAACCTACTTTCAACAATTCTGGCCAACTCGTCAGTACTTTTCCTCCCAGGAACACTATACTTCCCTTCAGAATCGCCATTTAAAACTAAGTGATAAGAGGTCATACCATCTATATAAGCTATATCTTCAATAACTGCGATTCTTCCATCCCTAAGCTCAAATTCCCGGCTAAACAGGCGAAAACCACAACTTTATTAACCCTTAAAAAACTTACTAAATTAGGAATTTTAAAATGTTAGAACGCTTAGGAGCTAGCTTAAAGAAAGGAATAGATAAGATAGCAGGAGCAGTATTTGTAGATAAAAAGCTAATTGATTCCGTAGTTAAGGACTTGCAAAGAGCCATGATTGAAGCAGATATCAATGTTCATCTTGTAAAAGAAATCTCTGAGGAAATCAGGCAGGCTACAGTAGATGAAAAAATAAAAGGAATAGAAAAAAAAGAGCATATAGTAAAACTCCTTCATGATGAAATGCAGCGAATTCTTGGAAGAGAAAAGGCTGAATTGGAATTAAAAAAAGGTAAAACTCAATACATAATGCTTCTAGGGCTTTATGGGGCAGGAAAAACCACCACAATCTCAAAACTAGCCGCCTACTATAATAAAAGAGGCTACAAAACAGCCGCTCTTGGCTTAGACGTACATCGCCCAGCAGCTTCAGAACAGCTTGAACAGTTAGGAAAACAAAACAAACTAAACATTTATGTGGACAAAACTGAAAAGTCTCCTGAGAAAATATTCAAAAAATTTCAAAAAGATTTAGAAAAGTTTGACTTAGTATTTGTAGACACCGCTGGTAGACATTCACTTGACAAAGAACTAATTAAAGAAATAAAATCACTCTCTGCTCTAATCAAACCAGATTACTCAATCCTGGTATTGCAAGCAGACATAGGGCAAGCAGCAAAAAACCAGGCTGCAGAATTTCAAAAAGCGCTGAAAATACAAGGAGTAATAGTAACCAGAATGGATTCTTCTGCTAAAGGGGGCGGCGCACTAACAGCTTGTAATGAAACTCAAGCAAAAGTATACTTCATCACAACAGGTGAAAAAGTAAATGATATTGAAACCTTTAATCCAGTTGCTTTTATTTCTAGAATTCTTGGAATGGGAGATCTAGAAGGCCTGCTTGAAAAAGTCAGATCAGTAGTAGATGAAAAACAGCAGGCAAAAATGCAAAAAAGATTAGAAGAAGGAAAATTCACAATGCTGGACTTATACGAGCAACTGAAATCCATGGAAAATATTGGAAGCCTGTCAAAAGTAGCAGGATTAATACCCGGATTTGGAAAATCTAAAATTCCAGAGGAACTTCTTGGAAAAGAAGAAGGTAAACTAAAAAAGTGGAAACACGCGATTGATTCAATGACTCCTGAAGAAATTGAAAATCCCGAATTACTAGAAAAACAGACTTCCAGAATTGCAAGGATAGCCAAGGGTTCTGGTAACTCCACAAGTAATGTCAGAGCCTTACTAAAGCAGTATAAGCTAATAAAAGAGTTGGCCACAGGGGATTTAAGTGGATTAGAAGAAGGAAATCTCTCTCAAAAACAAATGCAAAAGCTAGCTAAAAAGTTTGGAAAGAA
>JBDRJD010000004.1:0-11031 GCA_043815245.1 archaeon | reverse complement strand
GCATATCTGCCAATATTTTCGTCTTCTACAATTTTCACAATATCATTAATTTCTGTCATAATTTGGTTGAGAATTAGCAGTTTAAAAATATATCCCCGGGGGGAGAGTCGAACTCCCGACCTTCTGGTTTCAGCGTAGGCTTATCAGGTTTCATCTTATGTCAGAAATTCTCGCTTATCGCTTGATTTTCTGAGCATCCAAAAAACTCTTTATTAGAGAGTTTTCTTGATTTCCTTATTGGAAAATCCACCCTAGCTATAATTTTCTACAGCCAGACGCTCTACCATTGAGCCACCCGGGGCTAAATAAATTAATAATGACTTGTTTTTAAAGCTGTTGGAAAGATATTTATAGGGAAAGATTCTAACTTTTGCATGAACTTATTTGACCAGTGGCTCGGAGTTGATGAAGATTTCTGCCTTCCAGAAGCTGAAGAAGAAGCTTTAGCAGTTTTAGCCCAGATCACAAATGAACCTTATGATACCCTTGTTTATAATACCGGGAGAGTTGAAGTAGGTAGAGATTTTTTTTCTCATTATGATCATGTTCACTCTCTAGATTTAAGCGGACTGGGATTGGGCAATGTTTGGGATATGAATTGGGCGCTGCATTTTGCTGGCAGACTACCCGAGTTAAAGAGGTTGAACTTAGGAAATAATGAATTTACAGAAATGCCTCTATCTATAATTAATCTTCAGAAACTAATGAGACTCGACCTGTCAGGGAATAATTTAAGCAGGCTGCCCGAAGAGATAGGTTACATGGGCAATTTGAAAGAGCTTTATGCAGAAAAAAGCGAGATCTTTTACGTGCCTGAAACTCTGGGCAGATTAAGAGGACTTCAGGTTTTAAGACTTAGAGATAATAAAATAGGATATCTACCTGAGAGTGTACTTGGCCTTAATCCTAGAATTGTAGACCTGTCAGGAAACCCACTTACTTGCACAGACAAAAGAAGATTGGATATTTACAAGAACAGATTTAGTAAAGCAAGAAGAATAGACTGTTTATTTCTCTGACTGCTGTTCAGCTACAAAAAAAGCCTTATTACTCTCAGTTTCGTGAATCTTTCCATTTTTCTCATACACTGCAACTGTTGGAGGTAGCTCAAATCTTCCAACTACTCCTATTTTAGAATAAACAACATACGTAAATATCCTTTCCTCTCCAGCTTGGAGAGAGTCAATATTCCACTCTAAGCGATTGTGCTTATGGTCTATTTTATCTGGCTCAATACTACCGAATCTCTCGTGTATCTTAACCAATGGCGGAATCTTATCAACTAAGGATATTTTCTCCACAAAACTCCTAGCTCTGGCAACAATTGTAACTTTTAAAGCAAGATCTCCTGATTTAGTTTTTACAAAAGTTAGCTTTTTCTTTAGCACGAGCGTTGATGAAGTGTAAATGTAAGCCAAGATAACAATGATTATCACCGCCAGTAATAAGATTAAAGGATACAGCCAGTTAGTAGTTATTTTTACCTTCATATTTTCTCCAGGACGTAACTCAGACTGCCAAGAGTAAATAACTAAAAAACCCTTTCTTTCTACCCTATCTGGCTCAACAGAAAAACTAGTAAATAATCTTGAAATAGCGTTTTTAGTAAAAGTTAGTTCTGCAACAGCTGGAAGATTGCCTTCATTAGTTTTAGTCACAATAGTCTGAGCAATTATGAATCCTGCAGAATCTTCTGAAGTGGTAATCCCTGACTTTTCCACAAATCTTATATTGCCCTCTAAGGACTTCTTAATCTCCTCCAGTTCAATTGCTCCAGTTAAGATGTAGTCTCCTGCCACTAAAGTTCGGGTCTTCTCTCTGTCAATAGGAACTGTAAATTCTTTGATACTTAAAGGGTCTAAAGAAAACTGTTCACTTGCAGAAAAAAACGCAGAAGTGAAATCTAAATCTATTGAAGTGAAGTTATGCTTCACTTTGTTTAAAACATAAACTGTGGCTGTATTTGAATCTGGGGAGATATCGTAAGTTCCAATTTCAATTGCATCTTCAATTTTTGCAATTTCAATTTTTAATATATCATCTTGTATTCCAGAATTCTGCCCCCTTATTTTATATACAAAACTTAGAGGTCCAGAGTTCTTACGGAAAGTCTCCCCTGGGTAGACCCTTACAACCATCTCTACTTCTTCTCCGCCACTAATCTTAAAAGTGCCTCTTGGAGAAAAATCAATATCTAATAAAGCGTAAATTTCAAAATTATCTGGGGGCCCTAAGTTCTTAATCTTAAAATTAAATTCTGCAGGCTCTGTAAGCTCAGTAATAACAACTTCACTTACAGGGGTTTTAGTTATCTCTAAGTTAATATCATCTGCATAAACCAGACTTATTGTTAAGATTAGTAAAATTAAGCAAAAAATACCCTTTTTTAGTCTCATGTTAATTATAGAAAGAGCAAATATATAAAATTATCGCTTTCCCTCCAGTGAAAGAAAGGCTTTTGCTTGGGCAATAACCTCTTCTGCCTCTGAAAAGATCTTGTCTTCATACATCTCAATTCTGCCCCTGATTATAAACTTGTCGTACAAACCACGCATAAACTTGGTAAAGGGGTTGTTCTGCCACCTGTGCTCGTAGTCTTTTTCAATAGTTGCGGATATCTTGATTTCAAGGTCAGCTTTATTCATCTTTTTACGCTTGCCGTTTTCTTCAACTTCCACTTCAACTAGTTTAACAACCCTCCACTTTAGCTTTAAAATAAACCTAAAATAATCAGAAATCTTCCTTTTAGCTTCCCACTCTATCTCCACTTCTTTTCCTTCTGGCATTATTTTCTCATCATACCTCTTTTCAACTATGAAGTACTCCATATCAACAAGCATGTTGTAAATAAACTTGTAAGTTTCTTTATAATCAAAAATAGTGCTACACTTCAGCTTGGAAGTCATTACATTATCTTTTTCACTCATTTTGACTCTTTTATTAATATATAGGTAGAATTAAGCGTATTTAAATATTTTTACATTGAGTCCTTGCACGAGGAACAGATAACCCTTCCGTCAAGCTTGTATAATAAATTATAATTGCCACACTCTTCGCACATCCCTTCCCTAATCCAGCGACCGCCGTCCTGTGCTTTTCTTCTTAGTTTGTCTGATTCTTCTTTGATATTAAACCCAGAGTGTGAGATGTCAAATAAAGAAGGCTCTATCCTAATTATATCATTTAGAGTTAGCATTCCAATAACGTTCCTGTTCACTACAACAGGAAGTCTTCTGAACTTCAGTTTCTTCATCCTCTTGATAGCTTGAAATATATCTGCAGAAGGTTTAATTGTAGCCACCTTCCTGGCTGCAATATCTTTAACTTTTATATTCTTAAGATCAATTTGAGATTTTTTAGTTAGCGCCCAGATAATATCTTTCTCAGTAATTATTCCCTGAAGTCTTTGCTTATCTTTTACGATTAGGCTTCCCACCCTTTTTTTCATCATAAGCCTAGCACAGTCTATTAAATTAGTGTCTGAAGAGACTGCTGCAAAATTACGGGTCATTACGTCGCCAACTTTTATTCTGCTTTCCATTTTTAAGATACCTTCTTTTTAAAGAGTGGCTTAAACTATATAAAGGTTATATTTAAAAGATATATATTTTCTAAAACTCATAAATTTATAAATAAAAAGACAGATTCTGATTAACTCCCCAGTTATAAATTACTCAAATTCATCTAGCTCAACACCTTCAAATAGTAATGGTTCAATCTCCATTATATCTTTTTTAGTTATTAGACCGAGGATATTCTGCTTGTCCCTTACTAAGATGAATTCGGCATTGCTCTTGTTCATGATTTCCAAAATGTCCACTACATCTTTTCCTGGTCCTACAATCTTGAACTTTTTCTCAATTTGTATTTCATCTAAGCTTGTATTAATGTGCTTTCTGTTCATGAATCCGCGGAGTAGGTCTTCAAAACCTAGGACTGTACAAAAGTATCCATTTCTTAGTACGACGCAGGCTTCATGATTTCTTCCAAGAGACTTTACAACTTTTTCTAGGGATATGGTGGAATCTATAATTGGAAATTCCTCTTCCATTATTTCTTTTGCAATAATTCCGGATTTCATTTTTCCTCCTTTGATTATGAATTAATTTTGAGATAACTGTAACAAGAAAAATAGTTTAACATCGGTGAGTATAAAGTCAGCGAGGGATCCAGCCAGCCTCGCTGCTATTATACTAAGTAACCCCTTCTTATATGAATAATGGATATATAATATATATAATATATACGAAGCATGAGAGAAATAGAAAGCTTTAAGAATGGTTGTATATACCGATATATATTGTGGGATATATATTTTAGAATATCATATCCTTTTAAAAAGTAAATTTACCTTCATTTCACGTGGAAAAAACTTAGATTTAAATCATCCACACTAAAGAATTTTGAAAATCTAAGGCAAGGGAAAAATGGAACAAAGAAAACTAATCAGACTTGGAAATTCAAGTTTTGCATTGGCTCTTCCAAAGGATTGGGTGGACAAGGCAGGACTTAAGAAAGGAGATAATATCTTTTTAGAAAGAAATTCTAATGGAGAGATCATTGTTAGCCCCCGGTTTCGTAAAGTAAATGGTGGGAAAAAGCTGGAATTAGATCTTAGTAAAAAAACTGATTTTGAAATTAAAAAAGAGATAAATTATGCCTATATAAAGGGATATACAGACCTAAATGTGTTGACTGGAGGCGATAAAAAGCTAGCTAGCATGATTAAGGGAGAAGTAGATAACTTGCTTGGAATGGAAGTTGTTGAGAATAATAAGGAGAATATGCTCATTAGAGATTTCTTAAATTTTGAGGATATGAATCAAGAGAGTTTTATAAGGAGAGTGGATAATAATCTGAGAGAGATGTTTGAAATCTTAGTAAGTAGTGCTAATAAAAACCTTGTTTCACAGGCGCAGCTCAATGAAAGTATACAAGCCGATAGAGACATAAATAAATTTTATTTCCTAAATCTAAGAATTCTGGCAACTGGAGTAGATAATCCTTCATTACTCGCAAGTTTAAAGACAGACGGAATTTCTTTGCTTATGAAAGGTTTTTACTCACAACACCTTGAGAAGATTGGAGATAGAATTAAGGCAATTCTCCAGATAATTAAGGATGTTAAGATAAATAAGGATAGTTTGGATAAGATTTCTTCATTGGTTCCTAGGGTTCAGAAGATGTATATTGATTCAATGGAAGCATTTTATAAGAAAGATAGGGAACTAGCGATTAAAGTTGGTGGAGAGGGGCATAAGATTTGGAAAGAGTGTGATAAGTTCTTAAAAGATAAAGATACGGGTGTTGTAAAGATTGCCTTTAATTTAAAGGACTTAGAAAATGCAATATATCAAAATCTTAAATTAATAATTTACATAATGAACTAAAATGGCAGCAGATAGTTATGATAGCGGAACCATGGGGATTTTAGGAAGTATTTCTAGAGAGAATATTTTCCCCTATATAGCTAGAGAGTTCATTTCAGGATTGCCTAAGGATGTTGCACCTTCAATGCAAGGCAAGGTAGGTTTTGATATTGTGAAGGAAGGTGCTTTAAAGACTCTTTTTAAATTTGAGGGGGTTTATGATAGAGAGGCTTTTGACGAAAGAGGGGAAGGGGTGCTAAGATTGATATTCAAATACTGGTGGCCTAATGAAAGGATGGAGGGCATGCCAGATGGATTTATTATGGGTAATGGGGATGTTGCTCCTTGGGAAGTTGAAAGAAGGCAGTATCAGTTTCTTGGAGGAATAGCTGGGGTGCCTAAGGCAAGGCATATAACTGAGGTTTTGAGAAATCAAGGGATACCTGAAGAAAAGATTGGGAAGATTGCTGAGAGTGTTCCCTATCTTAATAGGGCTATGATTTTTGAGTATTTTGATTTTGAAACACTTGAAAGTATAATGGGGGATATGCAAGATGTGCCCGAGAAGAGAAAGAGGATAATTGGAGACTCATTAGATTCTGTTATTGCATTTCAAAACCAGGCTTCAAATAAACTAAAGAGAAGTGGTAATGGGGATGCGGTGAATATTCTTTATCATGAAAGAGATTTAAGCACCAAGGCCATGCTTTATGCAGCTGCTTTATTAGGGTTAGAAAACCCTGACCAGGTTCCAAAGAAGGTACAGGATGATTTAATGGCAGGATTAAGGCCTGTAAGGAGATTTTATTATTCTGATGAAGGGGAACAAGGAGCGCGAACATTGGTGCCCCCAGTTGTGTGTCATGGAGACTTGAACCTTTCAAATATAGCTTGTACAGATCTTACTGATAATGGAAAAGGGAGCCATATTCTGTTTGATCCTAAGATTAGAGTAAATGATGGGATAACAGATATTGGGTGCATGCTAGCAAGTTATGGTGTTGCTTTAGGACCTAGAGATTGGCATGAGATTGGAAGAGAGTATAGGGAGAAGCAGTATAGAAAATTTGGAGCTACTGATCAAGAAAGCACTTTTGGAAAATGGGTGAATAAGTGGTTTAATGTTAAGTCTGGAGGAATGGGAGTTAGTGATGAGATTTTGATTCATGATAGGGCTGCTTTGGACTTAAATATTTTATGGAACTCTTACAGAAATTTAGCAAAGCACACAATAATGCAAAGGTTTTTTCCAGAGCATTATGGAAAGATTTTAAAATCGAGGCCACTTTTAGCTTCTGCTGAAGAACAGATGCCCAGAAATATTGATTATGCTATAGACGACCTTATGAAGAATGCTTCTAAACTTGGTGTTGGAAGAGAGATTGATGATTTTCATAGACTTTCTCTGGCTTTTGGGGAAATGGGAATCTTACCAAGTAGTCAGACTAGTTATGAAGGTTTTGGAAATTATAGGGTGGGAAGGGCTAAGGCGGCTGAAGCTTGAATACTGTTAATGCAGCACAACAATCTTTAAGAATCCTAAAAAATATTAATTAAAACTAAAGAGTTAATTTAAAAAATGTCAGACAAACAACCAATTTTTATTTTGCCAGAAAATATGCAAAGAATGATTGGAAAAGACGCTCAGAGGAATAATATTCTAGCTGCTAGACTTGTAGCAGAGACTGTGAAAACTACTTTGGGACCGAAGGGAATGGATAAGATGCTGGTCGATAGTATTGGAAATATCATTGTTACTAATGACGGGGTGACTATCTTAGAAGAGATGGAAATTGAACACCCTGCTGCTAAGATGATGGTTGAAATTGCTAAAACACAGGAGAAGGAAGTTGGAGATGGAACAACTACTGCTGTAATGCTTGCAGGTAAGCTTTTAGAAAATGCTGAAAAGCTCTTAGATAGCAAGATTCATCCAACTGTCATTACAAAAGGATATAGGCTAGCAGCAGAAAAAGCACAGGAGTACCTAAAAGAACTAGCTATAGATGTAACAAATCCAGGGGCAGATGACATTTTAAGGCAGATTGCAATGACAGCAATGACTGGGAAGGGTGCTGAAACTGTCAAAGAAAAGTTTGCTGAGATAATCGTGCAGGCTGTAAAGCAGATTTCTGAGAACGGAAAAGTAAACTTGAATAATATTAAGATAGAAAAAAATAAAGGCAATGGTATTGAAAATACTGAACTGATTTCCGGTATAGTTTTTGATAAAGAGAGGGCGAATAGTGAGATGCCAGCTAAAGTTGAAAATGCAAGAATTGCTTTGATTGATACTGCTTTGGAAATTAAAGGGCCTGAAGCAGACACTAAGATTTCTGTATCTTCTCCTGAGCAGCTGCAGAGTTTTATTGAGAGAGAAGACAGGATGCTAAAGGAAATGATTTCAAAGATTAAAGGTGTGGGGGCTAATGTTGTTTTTTGTCAGAAGGGGATTGATGATGTTGCCCAGTATTACCTTGCTAAGGAAAGAATTTATGCTTGTAGGAGAATTGCAAAGTCAGATATGGAGAAACTTGCAAGAGCTACTTCAGGAAAGATTGTGAGCAATTTAGATGAAATTTCTGTTGAACAGCTTGGGAAGGCTCAGGTTGTTGAAGAAGTCAGCCAGAATGATGAAGCCATGACTCATGTTAGAGGTTGTGAAAATCCCAAAGCTTTAACTTTGCTGATTCATGGCGGAACTGAACATGTTATTGATGAAATGGAAAGAGCTATTAAAGATGGGTTGGGAGATGTTGCTGCCGCAATTCAGGATGGTAAGATAGTTGCTGGAGGGGGCGCTATTGAGATTGCACTTGCAAGAAAGCTAAGAGAGTACAGTAGCAGTTTATCAGGAAGAGAGCAGCTCGCTGTAGAAGAGTTTGCATCTGCTTTGGAGTATATTCCTGTAACTCTAGCTGAAAATGCGGGTTTAGATCCTATTGATACTTTAACTGAACTAAAAGCTAGGCATGATGCTGGAGACAGAAATGCTGGATTAAACTTATTTACAGGAAAGATAGAGAATAATCTTCAAGCAGGTATTATTGAGCCTTTGAGGATTAAAACTCAGGCAATTAATTCGGCAAGTGAAGTTTCAATGATGATTTTAAGAATTGATGATGTAGTTGCTGCTGGAAAGAGTGGTGGGGGCGGCGGAGGGATGCCTGGTGGTTATCCTGGTGGTTTTGCGGGTATGGATTAAAATGAGTAAGATATTTAGCGAGAGGAGTGGGTTATATTGGTTCTAAGGTTGTTGACGGTCTATTAGCAATTGCGTTTCCAGGAATCTGGGAGGAACAGGCTGTTAGGGAAGAAATTGCATATACTCCTGAACAAATAGCAAGAATGAAAGAAACTATGCAGAGGGCAGATGATTATTTAAGAGTTTTAGGTTATCTTGCCGAGAGGAATCCAGAAGCTGCTGTGTGCTTAAGGCAACTAGTAGATTTTGAAGCGAGTAGGCCTATTTTTGATTCTGAAGATCCTACAGAAAAAAGGCGGGAAAATCTTGATATTATTTATGAAAGTTTAATTGAGCCTACATTGAGGACAATGGAGAGTAAAGATGAATGAAAGAGGGCGAGATTCGGGAGTTGAAACAATAGTTTTCTGTGATATAAGATCAAGTTTATGTACAGAAAGATGTAAATTGTATGAGTCGCAAGTTTGTTTATGGAAAAGTTATATGGGGAGTTCTGCCGATAGTGCATATAACTCTGAGAATTAGTCTAAATTCAAAATAATATTAGCTACTTTATCTGCGTCATGACGGACTAGAGAAAAAGAGGAAGTTAAAGGGCGGCCAATAAATTGCGCTTTAAATTTACTGAAGTTCTGATTGTCTATATGAACTGGTTTTGACTTTTCAGAGGAGTATTGCTCAAGCTGCTGTTCAGTGGGCATTTGAGAGTTGTAAATTACATAATCAATTGTATCTTCTCCTAAGTATTTGATTATTTCTGAGAGATGATCTGTAATTGAGAAGTTGTTGGTTTCTCCTTGTTTAGTCATTAGGTTACAGACATATACTTTTTTGGCTTTGCTAGATTTAATTGCTTCTGGGATCTTGTCCACTACAAGATTGGCTATTACACTTGTGTAGAGATCTCCTGGACCGATTATTATGAAGTCAGATTCTTTTAGAGCTTCAACTGCTTTAGAGTAAGCTAAGGCAGAAGGTTCAAGGAATAATTTTTTTATTTTTAGATTTGAATCGTGCTTTGGTATATCGATGTGAGTTTCACCTTTAATTATCTGGCCTGTTTCAAGTTCTGCGCATAAATGGCTGTTATCAATTGTAATTGGAAGGATTCTGCCTTTTATGTTTAGTATTTCGCAGGCGTCTTCTATAGCTTGCACATCTGAGCCAGATATTTTACTTAAAGCTGTAAGAATTAAATTACCCAGGGAGTGATCTTTTAGTCCTCCGCCGTTTTGAAAACGGTAGTCAAATAGCTTTCTCATGATTTCACGGTTTTCTGATAAAGCCAATAAACTCCTCCTTACATCTCCTACTGGCAGGATTCCGAACTCGTCTCTTAACTTTCCTGTAGAGCCGCCTGAGTCCATCATGGACACAATTGAAGTTAATTCACAGTTAAAATGCTTTAGACCTGTAAGTAAGGTGTAGATTCCTGTTCCTCCACCAATTAAATTTATTTTTTTCATGTCAATAAGTTTATTTGTTTCAATTTTGATAAACTTTATATAATCTTGGATTATTTATTACTTATGGATAAAGCTAAACCTAGATTAGGTAGCGCGGTTCTAGTTGTAAAAGATGGAAAGTTTTTACTAGGAAAAAGAAATAAGGAGAACTATAAGGATTATTGGGTAATTCCGGGGGGTGGGGTGAAATATGGTGAGTTGATTAGAGATGCAGCTTTAAGGGAGATTAAAGAGGAGACAAATCTTGATGTGGATATTATTAAGCTAATTGGCTATCAGGAGATAATTAATCTGCCTGGAAACTATCATGGAATTGTATTTTTTCATTTAGCAGAACCTAAGCATGATAATATTATTGTAAAAGAGGATATTTCTGATGCTAAATTCTTTTCAATTGAAGAGATAAAAAGTCTGAAAATAGCTGAAAGTGTAGAGTGGGCTTTGAAAGAAGCAGGATTTTGGAAGTAAATTATTTTTTCTTAGATTTTTTAAAGAAGTGGGGATTATTTCTTTTAAAGCGAGTTTCCCAGTGTTTAAACAACCTTACTTCGCCTTTTATATACAGCCAACCGAGGATTGAAACTATTAAAGCACCGAGAGTGTCTACAATTAAATCCCACATTGTGTCTACTAATCCGGATTTTTGCATTATCACTCCGCCAGCGCCTTTTATTACGTATCTGTCCATTGAAAACTCAAATATCTCCCAGATTGTTCCTGAAGCTAAGGCAAAGGAGAAAGCAAATAAAGCTACAAATGCGGGAGATAATTCAAGTGATTTTTCTTCATTTAAAATTAATACTAAGGAGAACGCTAGGAAAGCAAAAATAAGTCCTGAAATGGTGTGGAGGAATAAATCCCACCAAGGGAACATGGTATAGAAGTCCTGAACTTCTCCGAGATAAATAGAGCCAATAATAAAGAATAAAACTAGGACTTCAAATTCACTGGGGAGGTCAATTTTATACTGTCTTTCAAATATTGAAGGCAG
>JBDRJD010000003.1:0-15844 GCA_043815245.1 archaeon | reverse complement strand
TCTTCTGTCATTTCATCAAATCCTTCAGGGCTGACCCAGTCAATGGGAAAAACTCCTGGGACCATTTCTAGTATCCCTTTTATTTGGTTTCTTATAATTGGATAAGCCCACTCATCTTGTCTTCTAAACTGTTCTTCAATTTCATATAGGATTTCAGCTTCTCCACCTAGTCTTTCACCCATTATATGGAGGCCTTCAGTTTGCTCAAATAAATTTTCAAGTGCCATTTTAATTTACTAACTCCCTAATCCTTTCATAAGAAACTTCTGAGAAGTCAGTGATAATTAAATCTGCATTTCTTAAATCTTCACGAGTATTGTGGGCGTTAAGATAACCAATTGCAATCATATTTCCGCGTTTAGCAGCTTCAATCCCATCAAAAGCGTCTTCTATTACGACACATTTTTTTGGAGCGATTTTAATACGAGAAGCAGCTTTTAAAAATAAATCAGGATGTGGTTTATGATACTCTACGTCTGAAGCACTGACTATGGTTGGAAAGTAAGACTGGAGGCCTAGTAATTCCACTATTGCCTCTGCCCTGTATCCAGCTGAATTAGTTCCTACTGCCATTGGAATCTTGTGAGACTTAAGATCATCTAAAAGAGTAATTAATCTAGAATCTGGGTGTATCTTCTCTAGCTCTCTTTTCTGTATTTCCCAAGCAGCCGGACCAAACTTATGCAATTCTAAAGAAAGTCCGTATTTTCTATTCCAGTCTTCAATACTATCTCTTAAAGATTTTCCTAAAGCGCCTTGAATATCTTCTGTAGAAAGCTCTACCCCTTCCCGCCCCATAACTTCTGTAAATGAACCCCAACTTATATCATGAGATTCTACGAGGACTCCGTCCATATCAAATATAGCACCGTACTTTGTGTTTCCATTAATCTTCATAAATCTGCAATAAGAACTCTATTTTTAAACTTTACTTTTTTACTAACCTTGCAGTTTCTTCATTATCTGCGCAGATAACTACCCTATTAAGACTATCTTCTACGTGTATTAATAGATCACTTAAAATCTCATGACTTTTTTCCGGAGTTAATCCGTAACCTTTTCTAGAGCACATAATTGGAACTGCAACTGATTCATAACCTTGTTCCCTTGCTATATAAAAGCTTTTTCCAAGTGCAATGCCTACAGAGTCTACACTTGCACGCTTTCTATGAACTTTTTCTTTTCCTAATGAATATGACATTCCTACTGCGTGGATTATTGCCCTGGGATCTGATTTTGACCAGTTAGTATCTAGCACTGCGTCACCTAATTCAAAAGCACGGCCATTTTCAACTAGCAATCTTAAACAAGAAAGCTGAGCTTGAGTATATTCATAACCTTCTTTTTCAAAGATTCCTTCATACCAATTCCTAGTTTTTTCAGGTAGTTGAGCTAGAAGTCCGTTATACTCTTTCCTATCTTCTCCTCCAATAGTCTCTGAGATTTCACGTATTCTGCCTGCACCGCTAGTTCTTAGGAATAAGTGGCCATTTGCAGAATTAATGACACAATCTACGTCTTTCTGATCAATTGAGTATCCTTTTACTAATTCAACTTTCATAAATTTGCAATAAGAAGTCGGTATTTAAACTTTACTTTTTTACTAACCTTGCAGTTTCTTCTTTAGCCCTATTCAGAAGCTTTTTAGCCCAGACAAACTCTGTTGCGAGAATTGCAAGTCCTAAGGGGATAACAAGAATTGCAGGGCCAGGTAGAACTATCAGAGCAAAACCAATAAGCAGTATAGTGCCTCCAACAATGAGAATGATTATCCTTTTTACGTCTTTTAAGATATTATGCACTTCAGTCATTTTACTTGTTCTGCTCGTACTTTCTTCTATTTCTTCTTCTCTGCTGTTTTCTTTTCTTAGCCATGATTAATTTAAGAAAAAGAAAGAATTTAAAGTTATTGCTCACTGTACTGCCAACATTTAAATAACTATGATCCCTCCTATGAATAATGGCAAGAAAAGAGGTAATTAAACTTAGCAAGGTGGCTAAATACTACCAGATGGGAGAGAGTGTAGTAAGGGCGGTGGATGGGGTGGATATTTCCATTGGTAAGGGAGAGTTTGTAGCTGTAATGGGCCCTTCAGGATCAGGAAAATCAACTTGCATGAATCTTATAGGAAGCTTGGATATGCCTACTAAAGGAGCGATTTTTCTTGATGGAGAGAATATCTCCTATTTATCAGAGTCAGATTTGGCCGAGCTAAGGGGGAATAAGGTGGGGTTTATTTTTCAGCAATTTAACTTAATTCCGAATTTAACTGTAAAAGAAAATGTTATGCTTCCTATGGATTTCCAAGGATTATCAACCGGGGAGATGGAAGATGTGGCAGAAGAAATCTTAGATAAAGTGGGATTAAAGGATAGGATGGACTTCTATCCAAAGCAGCTGTCTGGAGGACAGCAGCAGAGAGTTGCAATTGCTAGGGCACTTGCAAATGATCCTGAAGTTATACTGGCAGATGAGCCTACTGGAAATCTAGATACTAAGACTGGGGAGAGGGTTTTAGATTTTCTTAAAGCGCTGAATAAAGAAGGAAAGACGATTATTATGGTTACGCATGATCCTGATATTGCACAGCACGCTGAAATTATTTACTGGCTTAAAGACGGAAAGATTGAGAAGGTAACTAAGAAGAGGAAGTAAAATTAATTAGACCTAAATTTCCTTAATATTTTTATGATTATAAGAACTATCCCCAAGATGATCAAAGTCGCAACTATGATAAATAACTTTTTAATAACAGAGGTCCTATTTTCTATGGCAACATTTTTTGCATAAAGAGTTATTTTTTCTTCTGGAGAATTTTTAAAGTATAATTCTCTTGTCCACTCAGCTCCAATTTCTTGAGGAATATCTTCTTCTTTGTAAAATGATTTTTCATACCATTCATTTGCATTGTCTACATTTTCAAAATCACAGCAAACTTGATTATCAAAACACATATATCCTTCAATTATGATTGCATTAGCTGAAGTGCATTTTAGCTCATGGCTGCATTGAGAATACCCAGGCCATTGGTTACAATGAGGAAGAGATTCGTTATAATTAATTTCATCTGCACTTTGATAAGGCCAGATTTCATGTTCAATGCCTTTTCCGTCAACATAAATCAAGATATCATCATTCTTGTAATTTCTTATCCCAAATCCTAAGGGGGAATCAGGAGCACAAGTAGTTCCAACTTCTAGTTCAGATCCAGTTAGTTCTGAATCAAAAGAGTACTCTATTTTAACTCCTGCAAGTTCTTTTCCAGGACATCCTGCAGAAACTAGGTTACATAATATATAAGTTAGAATAACTAAAGCTATCAAACCTTTTTCCATACTCCAATATATTTATAGGAATATATAAACTTTAGCAACATATTTATAAACTTGAACCTAATTCTGAAAATATGGCAATTAGAGCAGTATTATTTGATTTAGACGGCACTTTAACTAGTGAGGATATGCTTGATGTAGTTTGTGAGATTACTGGGAAAAGAAAAGAAAGTGAAGAGCTAAGCGCAGGATTTCATACGGGAAAGAGTAATGGCACAAATTCTTTATTTGACAGAGTTAATCTTTTAAGAGGAGTTTCAGTAGGAGAAATTCATGAAAAGCTTAGAGATAATCCTTACTTAAGACCCGGAGCTGAAGAGCTAGCAGATTATGTTCATCATAGAGGTTTGATTACTGCGATTCAGTCTCGAAATATTCTGCCAGTATTAGAGTATTATCAGAAAGCTTTGGGGATTGGAGCTATCCTAGGTACGGCGCTGATAGTTGAGGGAGGGGTGATCCAGGGCATTTTTGAAAAGCCTGAACTAAAGTATGATTCAGTTGTAAGGTTTTTATCTGAAAGAGGGATTCCTCCAGAGGAGGCCCTAGCTTTTGGAGATAGTAGGGGGGATAAAAGAGTTTTTGCATTAGTTGGGAAGAGTATTGCAGTAAATCCAAGTGACGGACTTGAGGGATATGCTACTGAAGTAATTTACAATGATTTAATAGAAGCTATTCCTATTATTGAGGGCTGGTGAAAAGCTTTATAAATCGATTTCTTATTGCGAGTTCATGAAAGATATAAAATTTTTTAGAGAAATACTGGATAGAGTTGGAAATGTAGTACATGGCAGTTTTCTTGAAAATCTGGATACTATCATAGGACACGGTATCTGTCCCCCGTCTATGCTACCAAAAGAAACAAAACCTAAGAAGTTCTTTGGAGGAAGGAGCGAAGAGGAAGCTTACTGTGGGACAAATGCAGATTATTTTTCTACATTTGTGATTGGTGACTGGAACCGCTATTCTTTAACTGAAAGGAGAGTATGGTCCCCATTTTATCATTATTTTATTGTTGCAGATCATTCTGAATGGGGTTCGGATAGAAAATCACAAGAGGCACCTTGGCACATTCATTCTGCGGAATTGACTCTTTACAATCAATCAATTGCTCCATGTCAGTTTAAGGGAATAGTTATTCCTACAAATGCAGATATAGCTGAGTTGTTAGAAGATGAAAAAGGGCAGGCAGTTTTTGGGAATAATGGAAGAAGGATGAGTTCAGAAGATATTTCAGATAAGCTAATCAAAATAATGGTTGGGCATGAGTTCCTAAGGCCCATATATGATTTTAATGGAAATCGCGTTTATACCCCTGATTAGACTTTATCAATAATCTTATATACCTCAATTTATATTTACTTAAAAGAGGAAGTAAAATGGTGCATTATGTTTCTTTATCAGCTAAAAACCTTAAAAGAAGAGGTATTAGAAGCTGGCTTACACTTCTAGGAGTTTTTATTGGGATTATGGCAGTAGTGGCCTTAATAACCTTGGGAAATGGATTAAAAGCTGCAATTAACGCGCAGTTTGGTGCAGACACTACTCAGGCAATTACTATTCAGGCGGGGGGACTGAATTATGGGTCTCCTGGCAGTGGAGCTGTAAATCCTCTAACTAAATCTGATGCAGAGGCAGTTGGAAGGCTGTCTACTATAGAGTTTACTTCTCCTAGAAATATAGAATTTTTAGAACAGGAGTATAACGATCAAGTTGAATACGGCTATGTGCTGAGTATGGGCACTGGAAGTGAAAAGGAGATGTATGAAGTGATGGGGTTGGAGGCGGATAAAGGAAGGTTATTGAGTTCGGGGGATTTGGGAAGGGTGGTAATTGGAAATAATAAAGCAAATGGAAATAAGAATGGTTTTGAAAAAGATTTAGTGGTGGGAAAGTCATTTCTTGTTCAGGGAAAGTCTTTTACAGTTATTGGAGTGATAGAAAGACAAGGAAGCTTTTTACTGGATAATATTATTTTAATGTATGATCAGGATCTTGAAAAAATTACAGATGTTGGAGATAGTGTTGATATCATAGGTGCGAAAGTAAAAGATCCGGCTTTAATGGATAAAGCAAAAGAGGATATTGAAAAATTACTAAGAGAAAGAAGAGATGTAAAGGTAGGTGAAGAAGATTTTGTGGTTTCAACGCCTGATGCATTACTGGAGCAGGTTAATAGTGTGTTGAATGCGGTGCAGATTTTTATTATTCTTATAGCTTCAATTTCTATTTTTGTTGGGGCGATTGGAATTGT
Source organism: archaeon (assembly GCA_043815245.1). GTDB lineage: Archaea > Nanobdellota > Nanobdellia > Pacearchaeales > GW2011-AR1 > JBDRJD01. The sequence continues at coordinate 10,257 of JBDRJD010000003.1, read as the reverse complement.
GAATACGATGGCTACTTCTGTAGTTGAAAGAAGGAAAGAGATTGGGATAATGAAATCTATAGGTGCGAGGAACAGCCAGATTTTTATGATGTTTCTGATTGAGTCAGGATTTTTAGGTTTAATTGGAGGAATTTTAGGGGTCCTCTTTGGAGTTATAATTGGTTATGTTGGAGTTCTGGGAATTAACAGTTTTGTAGGGAGTACTTCAACACCTGAAATTAACTATCTATTAATTATCTTCACTCTAGTTGGAAGTTTTTTAATTGGAGCAATTGCAGGGATTGTTCCTGCAATGAACGCAGCTAGAGAAAATCCTGTGGAGGCTTTAAGAGGATGAAAATACGGGAAGCTAGATTAAAAGATATAAAAAGAATAAATGAAATTAGTTTGGAGGGTATTTTCCAGGAAAACTCATTTCAGTACACAGGAAATAAGAAGAAAGTAAAAGAAGAAGCAGATTATGAATTTAAGAAACATAAGAGAACAATAAAAAGGGGCATACAGGATAAAAAACAATATTGGATAGTTGCTGAAGAAAAAGGGATAGTTGTGGGTTTTGGTTCTGCCTATATTAAGAAGGACAAGGGGGTAACTGAAAGCGTTTACATTGATAAAGAATTTCAGAGAAGAGGTTATGGTGCGAAAATACTTAACCATCTTGTTAAATGGTTGAAGTCAAAAAATCTTAAGCATATTGATTCGTACTTACTTACAAAAAATTTCCCTTCACTTAAGTTACATAAAAAAATAGGATTTAAACCGCATGTTTTAAGAATGAAATTAAAATGATATCAAGACAGACTGTAAAATACTCATTAAGGAATTTAAAGCATAGAAAAGCTAGGAGCTTTTTTACAGTTTTATCCATCTTCCTAGGGATAACTACAATTTTTATTTTTATTAGCTTTGGGCTAGGTCTTTACACTTATATTGAGGACTTAACTCAGGGAAGTTCGGCTGATAAGCTCATAATTCAAGCTAAAGGTGGAACTCTAGCACTTTTTGAAACTAAGGTAGTCTTTGACGAGGATGATATACAAACCATTGGAAGAGTTGCTGGAGTTTATGAAGTAACTGGAAACTATTTTAAAACTGTTGAAGTTAAAGCTCAGGAAAAAAGGCTATATACTTTATTGATTAGTTATGATCCTAAAAAACCGTTAGTAATGGAAGTTTCAAATATTGATATTGTAAAGGGCAGACAGTTTAATCAGGGGAAAAGAGAGGTAGTTTTAGGATACAATTATATGGTAGATGATAAGATTTTTCCTAAAGCAATTAGGTTAAATCAGAATATTGAGATTAATGGACAGGATGTAAAAGTAGTAGGTTTTTTTGAAAAAGTTGGAAGTGCGCAGGATGATGCACAAGTTTACATGGATAATGACTATATGGAAGAGTTTTATGCTGGAGAGAATCTTTCTTATGGATATATAATTGCTAGGGTTGATGTAGATGATATCGCCAATGTAGTTGAGAGGATTGAGAAGGCCTTGAGAAATGAAAGGAATTTAGACGTGGGGAAGGAGGATTTTTTTGTGCAGTCTTTTGATGACTTAATTGCGGGTTTTTCCTCTGCTTTGAATATTGCAATTGGTTTTATAATATTAATTGCCTTAATCTCGGTAGTAGTTTCTGCTGTGAATACTTCCAATACTATGATTACTTCAGTATTGGAGAGGTTTAAAGAAATTGGGATAATCAAGTCTATTGGAGCTAGGAATTCGGATGTGCTTGGTATCTTCTTATTTGAATCTGCTTTTCTTGGGTTTATTGCGGGTGTAATTGGAGTAATAATTGGGTTTGTAGTTAGTTATACAGGGGGAGTAATCTTGGATAACTTAAACTATGGATTTTTGAAGCCGGCTTTTCCCATCTCGCTTTTTGTTGGATGTATCCTTTTCGCCACAGTAACTGGGGCAATTTCAGGTGTTTTTCCAGCTGTAAATGCTTCACGTATAAATCCTGTTGAAGCGTTGAGGTATGAGTAAAAATAAAGAAATAAAAACTAAAGTCTAGCCTTTCCCATTTTTCTTAATCTGGCTTTTCTCTTTTTTCTTCCAAAATACCACCAGATAATCAAGGCTAGAACTACTAATATAATTATAGTGTAAATAATAGAAGTGGAAGTTCCGTCAACTTGAGTATCTGCAAAGTAAGCCGAGTCATATAATATTGTTTTGGTTAACTCGCGCCTTATCCCTGTCTGATCTGTATAAAGAATTTTTACGTCAATCTCCCCGTCTTTAAGAGCGCCTTTAAAGTCTGCTGTAGTATACTCATTTGAATCTAAATCGCCTACTACTACTCTGTTTGCGCCCTTGACTTCAATATTATCTTGTTTTGGAATTTCCAAAGTTAAGGCTTCTACGTCTGTGTTTGCAATGTTAAGTATTTCTAAAACAATTTCTTGTGTTGCATAAGAATACTTGTCAATATGAACTTCAAAGTCTGCATTTGAATCTTCCACATATAGATTAAATTGCTTTCTAAAAGAGACTCCGGTTTTTGAGATTGTAAGCTTTGTATCAATTGGGTTGTCTCCTTCAATTGCATCTTTATCTATTTTCACCTTGTATGGGGCAATTAGAAATGAGCTGTAGTCTCTGTTAAAGAAGCCTGCGTCAAAATATACTATTGAGCCTGTTCCAGGATCAAAAGAAATTGGGTATTGCTCAATAAGCTCAAAGTAGAGGCCGGTACAGTCAGGATTTTCAACTCCGCTTACTTGAAATACAAGTTTTACATACTCTCCTGGAATTGCAGGATAAGGATCTTGATTAATAAGGGATACAGTGGGATTGCAAGCTACTGCTGATACAAATACAAGGTTGCATAAAACTGCAATTAGAATTATCCCTACTAATCCTCTTTTTTTCATATTAAGTAAAGTAAAAATAGGTATTTAAAATTAACGCAAGCCTGAAAGGGCAATTGCGTTTTTTATAGAAAGCTCGTGAAAATAGTCAGGGAGATAAGCTTTGAAGTTATTTTCCCCGTGCCAGAGAACTATATCTGCAAGTCCAGCTTTTAAAATTGCTCCACTGCAGAGTGTGCAGTGGGGGTCATCAGCCGGGGTGGGGTGGCCTTTTTTGTCTAAAGCGAGATGGTACATTCTTGCACCTTTCATGTCTTCAGAACAGGAATCAATTGCGTCTCTTTCTGCATGCTCTCCTGCGCAGAGTTCGTAGCGTGTTTTTGAAGGCACGTTTAACTCTGTTCTTAAGCAGGGGCTACAATAGCTTTCGAAACCTTTGTGCGGGCCGTTAGTGCCGCTTCCAATTACTCTTCCATCTTTTATAATAATTGATGCACGTTTAGATCTTGTACAGCCAGAGAGTTGTGCAATATATATCAAGTTGCTTATAGCTTCCCTAGCTTCATCTAACTCCTGGCCTTCTAAAAGTCTAGAGCTCATAAAGAATATAGACTATTAAGATACTTAAGAATTATTGTGGTGGAGTGCTAAATAGAAAGATTAAGGTGGCAGCTCGTTACGATTCCACTTTAAAGCGCTGGCTAGTGTTGCGTTTAGCATGCTGCCTGAAGTGGATTTGTCGTAAAATACACCGTCTTTGCCCTCTGCAAAATTATACCAGATTTTTAAGTCGGCCATGTGGGGGTTGCCACGAGAAGTGGTAAACCCAGATGAATTTATTTCTATTATCTCGCTTTGTGTTAAGGTTCTATTGTAAATCTTAAGTTCTGCTATAGTTCCGTTCAGGTTCTGATTAAAGGTAACAACAGCGTCCCTTGCGCCAATAGTCATTGGCAAACTTGTATTGATGTTTATGTATGGAGTGGATTTGTTCCTATCTGTGCAAGGTAGCTGCTTTCCGTCAACATAAAGGTTTACATCACCAGAACTCCAATTATAAGTTCCAGCAACTAATATCCATGTATTTTTTAATGTTAAATTTCCATCAATATTTTCGCCAGCAACATCACAATATGCATCGCATCCTCCGCTACCTGCTCTAAAACAGGGTGTATCTGGGTAAAAAGTGCTTGTCCCGTTGCCAAAGTTCATTCCCAAGCCGTTACGCCATATTTCTAAATCATAACCTTGAGCAACATAACCGTGATGCCCCCTATCTACTACAGACTGTGATTGAAAGTCAGAATCTTCCCAGGAGGTTTGCCTTAAGTTAACCCATGCAGAGATAGTGAGGCCCTCATTTTGCATATCTAAGTCAGGATTATCGGGGATATTCAAGTAGAATATTCTCCTGCTTGAATTAAAGTTGAAGTGAAGCCAGGGAGTGTCCGGAATTAATTCTGATTGAGTGGATGGGGGATTATTTTGTGTATTCTTAATATGAACAAGTGCAGATAAGATGATGAGAATTGCTAAAATTGCTATATAAATAACAAGTTTTTGTTTGGATAGGGGGACAGTCTCTTTAGTCTTAGTTGTCTTTACTGGTTTAGTCTTAGTTGTCTTCCTCTTTTTTGTTTTGGGCATAATCTAAGTGTGGCAATCCTGATTTTTAAACTTTTTCTTGATGCTTGTGTTAAGAAAAAATGGCTTACTACTAGCCTTTTTTTATTGTAAGCCCAATCTTTTTATGGCAGAGCTCGTGCTCTTTATTATTCTTCGCGCCATAATCTTTATTCTTTTTATGCCAAAGATCATGCTCTTTTTGAGTAATAACCATATTCTTCTTAGCTTTTTTGAATATCTTATCTAACATGATAGATTAAAGAGCCTAGAGATTATAAACTTTGCCTTGAACGCCTCCTGTCACCTACTAGTAAGTAGAGATTCAATCAGACATTTAAAGCCTAAAATTATCCCTATTTATGATAAATCAAGATATGTTGGGAAAAGTATGCATTGTTACAGGAGCTAATTCTGGTATGGGTAAAATTATAGCTACAGAGCTTGCAAATAAAGGTGCAACTTTAATTATGGTATGTAGAAATAAGGACAGGCCGAATACAGCTTTAAATGATATTGTTGGAAAAACTAAAAACCCCAACATTGATCTGATGGTTACTGATTTATCTTCCCAGAAAGAAGTCAGAGAGCTAGCGAACAAATTAAAAGAAAAGTATCCTAGAATAGATATTCTGATAAATAATGCGGGTTGTATGAGTTTCGGATATTCAGAAACTCTAGAAGGAATTGAAACTACATTTGCTACAAATCATCTAGCGTCTTTTCTATTGACCAATCTATTATTAGAAAATTTAAAGACATCAAAAGATGCAAGAATAATTAATGTTGCATCTGAGGCTTCAAAATCAGGAAAAATTAATTTTGAGGATACAAATCTGAAAAGTGATTATAGTGCATTTAAGGCATATTCCCAATCAAAATTAGCTAATATTCTATTTACCTATGAATTAGCAAGAAGATTAAAAAGTTGTAAAAATATTACAGTTAATTGTATTCATCCAGGTATTGTTCCTAATACAAAACTTGGGCAGGGAAGTAAAATGTTTGCAAAGTACATTGAGACAATTCCAAAGTCTTCTATACTAACTCCTGAAGAGGGTGCAGAAACTACTGTATGGTTAGCTTGTTCAAAAGATGTAAAAAATATTACTGGAAAGTATTTTTATAAAAAAAGCCAAATCAAATCTAGTCCAGTTTCATATGACTTAGAAGTTGCTAAAAAGCTCTGGGATTTGAGCGTTAAACTGACTGGATTGTAGAATTTTGATTTACTATGGAAGATAGCTAGAAAATGAAAAAGGGGATAAATAAAAACGAGAATCTGAAAAGAATTTTACTTGCAATTGCCCTTGTACTTGGAATTGTGCTCTTTTTATATTTTGTATATGAGTTTGGACAGGCAGCTATTGAAATTGTAACCAAAAATTTTCACTGGGGTTATTTGTTAATTTATGCTTTACTTACTCTTTTTGCATTTGTTCCTCTAACTATGAGGTTTAAGGTAATTCTCTCAGCTTATGGGGAACATCCTTCATTTTGGATTTTACTGAAACAAACCATTGCAACATATACTCTCTCTTACATTACTCCGGCTGTCAGGATTGGGGGGGAGCCATTAAGGGCGTATATGTTAAAAAAAGAATGTAATATTGACTACAAAACAGGAAGCTCGAGTATTATCTTAGATAAATTTGTAGAATTCTTTGGTAGTTTAGTTTTAGCAATGATTGGATTGGTAACTATGTTAGTTGTACCTGGAATCCCTTGGTCTCTTAAGATTCTTTTTATAGTCATCTTGATTATCTCTTTTTTCATTACATTGGGTTTTTACTTTAGAACTATAATGGGGAAGGGTTCTTTTTCGAGTTTATTTGAAATGGCAAGACTGCATAAAATCAGGAATTGGCAGGGGGTTCCTGCTGCGATTAGAGAAGTAGAGAGTATGGCTGAAACGTTTTTCAAAGAGCATAAAATGAGGCTCTTTATTAGCTCCCTTTTCTATCTAATGACTGGAATTATTTTCTTTTTAGAAATTAAGTTCTTATTGCTTAGTTTTGGAATTAGTTCTTCAATTGTAGAATTGATTCTTGTAATTAATATCTGGGGCTTAGTACATTTCCTACCAGTTCCAGGGGCTTTAGGCTTTTTAGAAGCAACCCAGACAACATTATTCGAGGCTTTGAAAGGTGAGGGCAGTGTAGGGCTAGCACTGGCTTTATTAATTAGGGTAAGGTCTTTGTTTGTTGTAGCATTAGGATTCTTACTAATATCTCAGTTTAGTGGAAAGCTGGTACTTAAGGAATTTAAAGAAAAGCAGAAACAAGCTAGGAAATAAATCTTCTTCTAGTAGCAATCTAAGGATATATAAAGCTTGAAGAGTATATGTATTAATGGTCAAAAATCAAACGCATGAACAGAAACCAAATAAAAATTGTTTTGGGACTAAGGAATGGTCTAATAATTCAGGTATTTGCAGAGGATGCAAGTTTAAAGAGGATTGTGGTAAAGCTAGAGCAAAATAAGTGATTTCTTAGTAATTTTAAGATAATAGGATGCCCTTGAACTCCCCGCCTTCGCCGCCTAAACGCCCGTACCGGATTATTATGCCAAGGTTAAGGTTTGGTTAGGGAGTTTTTTAAAGAGTGTTATAACGGGTAAAAATAAATTGCAAAAGCCACTATAACAGAAAAGTATATAAACTATAGTTAATCTATAGAATGATGATAACAACAATTCAGCTTAATGAAAATGTAAAAAAATCTTTAGATAGATTAAAATCTAATAAAGAGACATACGAAGAAGTAATTATAAATTTAATGAAAGTGGTTGAAAAATTTAAAAGAGAGCGGGAAGAATCACTCATTGCAGGGTGCAAGGCGATGGCTGGAGAGAATATGAAAATAACAAAAGAGTTTGAAGCTATTGAAAATTTAGATGATTGGGAATGGTAAGATGCATATAAAGAGGGGGGATATTTTTTTAGCAAATTTAGAGCCAGTAAGGGAAAGTGAGCAGGGGGGAATTAGACCTGTTTTAATCCTCCAGAACGACATTTCAAACAAGCATTCTCCAGTTACAATTATTGCCGCAATAACATCTAAAATTTTTGAAAAAGAATTTCCTACAAATGTTTTTATCTTAAAGAAAGATTCTAAACTCGATAAAGATTCCACGATTTTATTAAATCAAATAAGAACAATTGATAATTCAAGATTAGTAAGAAGAATTGGTTCACTGGATAATTTTATTATAAACAAGGTAGACAGAGCATTAAAAGTCAGTTTGGCTTTGGATTAATTTAAGTATTTAAAGAGCTTTATAAGGTTCTTTTTTGGAGAGATATAATCCAACACTAGAACGCCCTTCCCTCCTCACAATTTCGCTCGTTCAAGTTCTCGGTAGTTTTCGCGAAATTGCTCGTGACTCTCCCCATCTCTGCAGGAGTGTCTGTCCAAACCGGCAAGCCACTTATTCTTCAGTGGCTTAAACGCCCACACCGGGAATCGAACCCGGAGCTGAGCCGCGACAGGGCTCTATGTTGGCCGTTACACTATGTGGGCGCACAGAAAACCCAGGTTTTCTCTGCAAAACTTTCCTGATATAGTAAGATTGAACTGCAAAGAAAACTTAAAAGTTTTCTTACGGGAATTAGAGTTTTAATGTATTTTTAAAGCTTTTCTCTCATATATCCGCAATACTTAAATAAGGATATATACTTTTCCTTTAATGGGAATTGGTAAAGCGGTGAGTTTTGTATTGTTGTTTGTAATGCTCGTTATAGCTTTATTTCTGCTTTATGATATTTTATCATTAAAATTTGCTCAGCCTGTGGAATATGTATTTTTTGGAGAAAACGTTAATCAAAGTAGCTATGATTCTGAGCTGCAGTTTTACAAAGATATGAGGTTCAATCATAAAGGGATTACTTACAACTTTAGAGCTAACTGTGAGGATTCAAAGAGAGAGAATATGAAAGCGGCTTTGGACTTCCTAAGGTCTGAGGTGGGCCTTATCAACTTTGAAGAAATTAGTAAAGACGGAGATATTGAGATTCTGTGTGGCCGGGAGTTTTTATCCGGGGAGGATGTTTTTGTAGCTGGAGAAGGCGGACCTACAAAGATAATTAATAGCAGTGAGTTTAATGTGATTACAAAAGGAAAGATTGTTCTGTATAAGGAATCTTGCGGCTATAATGTGGAACTACACGAGCTTTTGCATGTATTTGGATTTGATCACTCAAAGAATCCTAAGAGTATCATGTATAATATAAGTTCTTGCAATCAGGAAATGACTCAAGATATTATTGATGAAATGAAAAGACTTTACTCAATTCAGGAGCTACCAGACTTGCACTTTTCAAAAGTAGAAGCTGAGAGAAGAGGGAGATATCTTGATTTTGATGTAGAGGTTTCTAATTCTGGGTTGACAGATGCAGATGAAGTAATGTTATTTATTTTCTCTGGGGAAAAAGAAGTAGATAGGTTTGAGCTTGATAGAATCTCATTTGGGGGTGGGAAGGTGTTAAAGGTGAGTAATTTGAAACTGCCTTTATTGGAAGGCGGAGAAGTAAGGTTTTTTGTGGATGGTTTTGATGAGATTCAAGAGTTAGATGAAACTAATAATGAGGTAATTTTAACTGTAGAGTGAGATTATTCTGCGTAGAGATTGTTCCTTATTTCAGGATTACTTGTTAATTTTTGGTATAGTTCTGGGGGAACTCCTTCCACTTTAACTAAAGCAGACCAAGGATTTTCTGGATGCCTTTCTATTTTGGGGGTTAATCCTGAAGTACTTTCTACATAATCAAATAATTTGCGTGAATCGGGCATTACATTACCTAAAAAGGGCATGTCATATTCCCTTAGTTTTACACTAAATGCTAAATCCTTGCCTTTTACAGGACCTCTTTCTTGAATCCAGGGGTTTACTGCAGACCTTTCTGCAAGCCACCCATCTATTTGGTCTTTTGAACCGGTAACTGTTACAAAGCCGTATTCTACATTATCTGAGTGAGAAAGCTCATAGGGGATTCCTTCTTCATCTAAACTGTCAAATATCCAGTCGTCCCAGTAAGTATGTTTTATATTAGGATCTCCGTCGTTCATTAGTTGTAGTCTGAGGACCATGGTTTCAAGTGCTACGTCTCCAGTTGCTGCTTGTTTAGATGGGAGTTTAAGTATCTTTCCAAGCCCTTTATGATCATCAACTAAACTTTCAAAATCTTCTGTAGAGCCAGTCATAGTTACCAAGCCGTATCCTTCTTTTGTTGGATCTGGGCCTATCTGATAATCTATACCCCTTTCATCAAGTTCTTCAAACACCCATTGCATTCTATAATCAAACTCGTTATGCGGATCTTGATTTCCTGAAAGCTGTGATTGTAAAGTAAGGGTTGCTAAGTTACTTGTTGATTCTTGGCCGGTTCTATCTTGAATTGCTTCTTTTAAATCATCTTGGGCAGGGGTTTTTGGGGGTTGGTATGAATGATAATCAAAGTCAAAATCAGGATTAGATTTTCTTGCTTTATCAATTGTCCTTGAGTTACCGGTTACTTTAATCATTGCATACATGTCGCTTCTTTCTGGATGGCGCTCTACTTCAACTTCTAATCCTACGCGTTCTAGATCCCAAAAAAAGTTTTGAACTTCGCGATCATCTAAATAATCTATTCCGTATTTTCCTGTTGCGAATAATGGAGCTTCAAAGTAAAACTCACCCCCACTACCCTCTGAGCTCCTTTCTCCCACTCTTCTCAATGCGACATCTCCATGTTCAGTGCTTTCCTGACCAGGCCACTGAACATCTCCGTGTTGAAGAGATTCAATATGCTCGTTTTCAAGTAGTCGCTCAATTTC
>JBDRJD010000002.1:0-3085 GCA_043815245.1 archaeon | reverse complement strand
GCAGTTTTGATTTGGTTGTTTGCCAAGATACGTTTCATCATTTTAGGAATCCTGTAAAGGTTCTAAAGGAAATGTATAGAGTAGTGAAAAAAGGAGGATTCATCTACATGACAGACTTGCGTAGAGACGCGAAGAAAGAGTTTATAGAGCATGCAACAAAGAATATTTCAAAAAAAAGCATTGACCATAAAAGGTTTTATCTTGCTTCCCTTAAGGCGGCTTATATTGTTGGAGAAGTTGAAAAGATAATTAAAAAAGCGGGGATAAAGGATTATAAAATTAAAAATGGAAGAAATGAGCCCCACATAATGAAGATTATAAAGACAATTTCAAATCCAGAGATAAGAATTGACAAAGAAAGATTGTTTAAAGAAAGGTGGGTTACAATAATAAAGAAGTAAGGGTTATCTTTTCTTCTTTTTAGTTTTTTTAGGCATATTTTTTGTCGCAGCTTTTTGCTGCTTAAATCCCTTACTTTTCCTTCTTACAATAATGTAAAGAATAACCAAGACGATTACTAAGACTAAAAATCCTAGAGTATAACCAGTAGACTCTGAGCCGATTGCATTGCCTGTAATGCTTTTCTTTCCAAACACTATGTCATATAATTCTTTAAAAAATTCTCCAATTTTTGCGATAGGAGTATCTGAAGAATCTAGTGTAGAGTTAGAGGGAGTGTTATTTATAGCTGCTGCTGCAATTAAAAATATACCTGCAATTACAATCACCGCAAGGATTGAATATGAATATTTTGACCTCATTTTTATACTTTTATATAGAATAATATATTTAAATTGCTTTCGGTTGCTTAAAACATGGAGTATGAGTTTGTAAATAAAGGGTTATTAGTGAACAAGAAGGTCTTAGCAATAGCTGACGTGCATTTAGGTTATGAAGATGCGCTGATTAATTCTGGGGTTTTGGTGCCTAAAGGAGAGCAGTTAAAGCAAAGTGTTGAGGATTTAAGTGAGATTTTCGCAGAGCTTGGAGAAAGAGGAATTAAGTTGGAGAAGGTGGTTATTTTAGGTGATTTAAAGCACCATTTTGGAAAAATTTCTGGGCAGGAATGGAGTGATACTTTGAAGTTTATAGATTTTATATTGAAACAGTGTAAAGAAGTAATTTTGTTAAAGGGGAATCATGACAAGATTTTAGAACCGATTGCTAATAAAAGAAATTTGGAAATTAAGGAGTTTTTTGTTTTTGAGGATATTTTTTTCAGCCATGGAGATAAGGATTATTTAGAAATGCTTGACAAAAAAATTGAGCTAATTGTTGTTGGACATTTTCATCCTGCAATTGAGATTTCTGATAAGTATAAGAAAGAGAAGTATAAGTGTTTTTTAAGTGGCAAGTGGAAAAATAAAGAGGTCATAGTCTTGCCTAGCTTTATTTCCCTTGTACAAGGAAAGGAAGTTGAACAGAGTGAGGAATTTGGGATTAGTTTGAAATTAGAAGAGTTTAAAGTTCATGTAGTTGGAGATAAGGTGTATGATTTTGGAAAGTTAAAGAGCTTAAGAAAGCTGGTTTAGACAGTTGTGTTGAAATCTGAGAAAAGAACTCGTGCTCCGCCGCCTAGTCTTAGGCAGAGAGCTTCCCAAGGCCACCATCCAAGGCCTTCAATACTAACTTTAGTAGGGGAGGGGGCATCTACCTCTTCTGAGAGTTTAGATTCAGCACTATAGCTCGCCATTTGCCCAGATTGATCACGAATTGCAATGCCTGTGTGGCGATCGTATTCTTCAAAAGTGATTTTACGTCCGTCAGGAAGTTTGGCAGATGATCTAAGCTCGGTGTGATCAGCAGGATCTACTTGCCGCATGCAATCAGGCAAGTAAGGCGTGATTGTCATTGTATTGGGAATGCCAATAGAAGCAAATCCTGGAAACTTTTCTTGACGATAAAATCCCTTGATAACTCCAGGAACAGCATGTTGAGGGACTAAACAGATGTGAGTTAAGCGGTTCGTGGCTTCATAGCTCATTATCTCATCAGCTGCAGGAGAAGAGTTAACAGGTTCTATAGTAGGATCTCTCTCAAAATAGCCTGAAAGTTCTGCTAGAGTTAGTTCAAATAGTTCTTGATGGAAATCTGGGCCATCACCATATAAGTCACCTTGGCTGGATGCTTTCATTTTTAAACGCGGAAGTTTGAGTATATAAAGTTTTAGTTAACGTAGATTACAAGTATATATTTTGATTTTTGAAAGAAAATATATTTAAATTATGGATTTTTAGAGGATTTATGGACGTTTTTAATTCAGATCTTGCAACTATGATACTTCAACACGGAATTCCAACTGTTTTAAGTGGGTTACTGGGAGTAAAAGTCAACAAGAAAAGAAAGGCGGTGAAGAGCGCAAGATTGGAGACGTTAAATTATTTGTTAAGAACAACTGGGCAGGAAGAAGTTGAATCTTTGGATATGATCTTTGTGCGCCTTCAAGGAAACCAGAGAGCTGCGAGATATGTTGCGCATCCTAATTTTGAATCTGCGGTCTATCTTAGGAGTAGGCCGAACTACTCTGAAAATTATTCGATTCAAGCAAGATTTATTAATGAAACTACTCAAATAATTCTAGATATTGGAGATAGAAGACTCTCCGCTGTAGCTTGAAAATGGCTGCACATGATATAGTGTTTGCATTATTTGCAATTGGCACTACTGTAGCGATAGTTGAGAGGAAAAAAGGGATTTATTATCAAGCGGCTGTAAATACAGAGCTGGCCACTTTTAATTGGTTTCAGAAAAGATTGGGCAGGAGAGAGGTAAATACTGCTACGGAATTTAGAGATTATGCATTTTCACATCCCAAGCTCTGCTGGTTTCTGGGGCATCCAGAGTATGATGGGGCAGTAGAATATATGGGAAGTAATGGGCAGTTTAGAAGAGAAAAGATGGATGAACTGGTTGATGCTATTTTAAAGGAAAGAGAGTAAGGTAATTGAAAGTATATATTTTTATAACTAAATCTAATTAAATAATAATTTCCTCTTAAATGGGTGAAAGCTAAGGGTTGGTTAGGTTTAGGGATAGTTGTAATTTTATTAGTTTGTAGTGTAGCTGTTACTGCTTATTCAAATTG
>JBDRJD010000001.1:0-16305 GCA_043815245.1 archaeon | reverse complement strand
GAGTTTAAGAATATTGAGTTTAAGTTTTAGAAAGATTTTTAAAGAGGATTTGGCTATTTAAAATATGAATAAGAGAGGTGCTGAATTAACTATTGGAACTTTAGTAGTAATTGTTTTAGCTATTATTGTTTTGGTGGTTATTGCGCTTGGTTTTGGGACGGGGTGGGCTAGTTTGTGGAGCAAGATTTCTGGGTATTTTTCTCCGGTGAATGTTGATGCAACAAAGCAGGCGTGTGCGTACGCTTGTACAACTGACGCTACTTATGACTATTGTTGCAGGGTAAGAGAGGTGAAGTTTACTAGTGATGGTGATAAAGTGGGTATGACTTGCACGGATAGTAGAATAAATCCTGCGGATTGTGACATTACTTGTAATAAGAAAGAGGATTGTAAGAGTCTTTTATGTGATGCGAGTAAGCTCGTGGAAAAAGATAAGTGCAAGGTGGTTGATAGTGATAAGACATTAGACTCTAATGGAAATGATATTTCAGCAGGTTATGTTTGCTGCAGTGAACTGAAAACTGCGGATAATGCTGCGACTGTTTCTGATTGCACTGAGACTGGCGGATTAAAAGTAAATACTGTTTTGCCATGTATGTGTGGGGCTAGTAAGTGTGAAGGAACCAATAGTGCGTGTGATCTTGCTAATGATGCTTGTAAGGCTCCAACAGCTTAAACTTTAAAAACTCCGGATTCTTATTTCTTGTATGAATAAAAGAGGTCTTGAACTTGCAATTTCTACTTTAGTAATAATAATAATTGCAATTATTGTCCTTGTATCCTTGGTATTGTTTTTTACTGGTGGATGGAACACCTTTAAGGATTATCTTACTCAGACTGCACCCTCAGAAACTCAAGCGGTAATAGCAGCATGTGAGTCCGCTTGTAATTCTGGATTAGATTATGACTTCTGTCAAAGACAGAGGAGTGTAGATGGATATGAGAATATTACCTGTCAAAGTGAAATTTTAAATGTTCAGTGCAATAATATTCAGTGTTAAAATGGAATACGGAATCCCGGATAAGAGAAAAAGCAAGAAAGATAAGAAAAAAAAGAGGAAGCAGAGAGTTTACAAGAGAGGCGGTAAATTTAGGAGTACAGATATAAAGGCAAAATGATTTTTCTGATAGTGATTGCAGCTATCTGGATTATAGCTGCAAGTATTAGCGATATAAGGAAAAGGGAAGTTCCTAATTGGATTAATTTTTCCTTAATTGCAGTAGGGCTCGCTTATAGGGTCCTTTTTTCTTTAATTAATAATGATTTCAATTTTTTCTTGCAAGGTGTTCTTGGAATGGCAATTTTTGTAGGACTAGGTTATGCATTTTATTATGGAAGGGTTTTTGCAGGCGGTGATGCAAAACTCTTAATGGCTTTAGGACCAATACTTCCTTTTTCTGAAATGTTTAAAGTAAATGTTGGAATATTCCTCATTTTTGTTTTCTTATTATTATTGAGTGGAAGCTTTTATGGGATTATATTCAGCTTTTTCATCTCCTTCAGAAACAGAAAAAAGTTTGTGAAAGAGTTTAAAAGAAATTTTAAGAAGAATAAGCCTATGTTTTATGTTTTTTTAGTTATAGCAATTACTGCGTTTGCAGCTGCGTTTTATTTGAATGAAGCTTTAATATTTTTGCTGGGAGCGGTAATCTTACTTTTCCCCGTACTTTTTATTTATGCGAGGTCTATTGAGGAGAGCTCTATGATTAAGAGCGTGGAGGCAAGAAAACTTGTTGAAGGCGATTGGCTGTATAAGCAGGTTAAGATTGGGAAAAAGACAATAAAGCCTAGCTGGCAGGGATTATCTTTACAGGAGATTAAATTGTTAAGGAAAGCTAAAAAGAAAGTTTTGGTTAAAGAGGGAATTCCGTTTGTGCCTAGTTTTCTGATTGCTTTTTTACTGCTTATTTATTTGTGGAATTATTACAATAGTATTTTTGCTTTTTTAGTTTAGGGCATTCTTACTGGAGCTTTAGGTAGTTTTTTTTCTACTTTTTTTCTTGGCTTTTTCTTTACTTCTTTGCCGTCTTCTAACTTGATTATTTTTTTTCTGGGTTTTGTAGCTAGTATCTTTTGAAGGCTAGCCAGCTCTTCTTTAGAAGCCTGCCTTTTTTCTGGTTTTTCGTCTCTATTTAGCGGAACTATATTAATCATTGAGTGTCCCTGAATTTCTGAAGTGGAAATTTCTGCATTGCCTGCTTTAAGTTTAGACTTTAGTTTTTTAGCTATTTTTTTAGCTAAGCTAAATGCTGAATTTGGAAGTTTTTCTTTTTCTAGATGTTTTTTAGGGATTATGATTGTGTGACCCTTGCTCATGGGATTTAACTCAAGTATTGCTATGGAATCTTTATTTTCATCTATTTTAAAAGAAGGAACCGCCCCCTTTGCTATTTCACAGAAAATACAACCCCCCCCACTCTCTCCACTTTCTATATTTTTGACGAGATTATTTTTTGCTAGAAATTGTTCAAGTTGAGCCTCGTTCATTGCCAGGATCTCTTTTTTTGCAGGCTCTTTTTGTTCTGGGGGCCAGGATTCAATTTGCTTAAGAAGTTGTTTTTTTATTTCTTCGGCTTGCTGTTTTGTAAGTGGCATTTTAATAGAAAAAGAGCAATATTTATTAAACTTTCCTTTTAGCCAAATGCTCTTCTGTAGTCAATAACTTGGGTAGAGCTTACGTTTTCAATTTCTTTTATTGCATCTTCTGCAAGGTCAGTTTCTTTTACTTCTGGCCATGCAATTGTGACTATTATTGCTTTCAAACCGAAGGCTATTGGCTCTTCTTCCATATTGTTTATTTTACCCTCTTGAGATTCTATTTTCTCTTTTATTTTTACTTTAATCTCTTCTAAGTCTACTTCTGGAGAAGTAGGCATTACCTTAATTCTTAGTGCTACGATTGTCATATATTTTGTTAAGTTGAAGGCTTTATAAATCTAACCTTATCTTCCTTTACAACAATCCTTTTAAACTCAGCAGTGTATTCTGGAGGATGATGCAGGATTATAACTTACTTGTGGAAAGAGTAAGCAAGGCTTCGGGTTTAGAAAAAGAGGAAATTAACCGGAGGGTTGAAGCTAGGAGGGCGAAGTTGTCCGGGCTTATTAGTAAGCAGGGAGCAATTCAGATTATTGCTGCAGAGCTTGGAATTAGCTTTGATAAGCAGAAAATTAAGATTAATGAGATCATGCCAGGATTAAAGAAGATTAATCTCACTGGAAAAATAATCCAAATGTTCCCTGTACGGACTTTTAAAAAAAATGAACATGAAGGAAAGATAGGCAGTTTTAGGCTAGCTGATGAGACTGGGAATATCCGTGTAGTGTTGTGGGATACAAACCATATTAAGTTAATTGAAGATGGAACAATTAAGCAAGATAGTGTAGTTGATTTAAATAATGCGAGTTTAAGGAATACTGAACTTCATATAACTGGTTTTTCTGATATTAAACCAAGCAGCGAGCAGATGGGTGAAGTGAAAACTGGAAGAGACTTTATTGAAAAAAACTTAGAAGAAGCTAAAATTGGTGAGACTATTCAGACTAGATCTTTTGTATTGCAGGTGTTTGACCCCAGGTTTTTTTATGTTTGTCCTGAGTGCAAGAAGAAGGCTATAGAAGGAACAGATGGCTACTCTTGTGAAGTTCATGGAAAGGTAGTTGCTGAGAAGAGAGCCTTAATGAATATTGTTTTAGATGATGGAACGGACAGTATTCGTGCTGTGTTATTTAGTGAACAGATAGATAAACTGGGATTAAAGGAGTTAGAGGGGGAGGAATTTTTAAAGCATAAGAGTGAGCTTTTAGGAAGAGAAGCTTTGTTTTCTGGCAGTGTGAGGCAAAACAAACTTTTTAATACTAGGGAGTTCTTTATAGACCAGATAGAAGGGGTGGATGTGGAGAAGTTGGTTGAACAGTTAGAAAAAAGAGGTTAAAAATGACTTTTGTGAATACTTTGCCTTATATTAGTAATCCTATTGAAGAATTTTCTGATTTTAAGTTTGTGAGCTGGGAAAAAGAGATTTACCCGAAATTTAAGGGTGGTGCAAAGAAAGAGGAGACATATTTTTTTACTAGTTTGATAAAGAAAAATAAGTTAAAAAGTGTAATAGATTTTGGGGTTGGTGGGGGGACTGAACTTGGGGGAATTATAGCCTCTCTTAAAAAGGAGAGATACCCTTTGCAAAGTTCTGAAGCAAATGAGGTTGATGAGAATTTTATAAAACAAGCAAGTGAGCTTTTTAAAAAGAGTAAACAAGAAGTGATTATCCATAAATCGAATTGGTTGGACCTTCCAAAAGCTAATCCGGAATACACCCACTTATTTGATTTCGGTTTTCTTACAGGAAATTCTCTAACTTATATTGGTGGGGGAACAAGAGAGTATACTAAGAATGCTCAGCAAAGTATTGTCAGCAAGTTCGCCCAGTTAATAAAAAAAGGAGGGTATTTGTTTATTGATTCAAGAGATTATGATTATATTAGATCTTTAATGAATCTTCCAAAAGATAAGGTTTTTGAGAATTTTACTTTTGACTACTCCATTTATTATCATGGGTTCCAGAATAAAGTTCTTGTTTTTCCCGCCTATATTAGCGACACTGTTATTGTTTTGCACTATTATGATAAAGAGGCTAAGAAATGGAGCAAGTTAGATTTGTACCCTATTTATCAAAAAGATATGGTAGAAATTTTAAGTAAGGATTTTGTTATAGAGAAAATATATTATGATTTTCAGGAAAAGAAAAAGAATAAAAACCTGTTTATCCAGTACTTAGCTAGGAGAAAATAAAAAATGTTGGTGAGAACTCATATTGCATTTAGTATCTTGATAATCTTATTATTTATTCCGCATATTCAGTTTGTAAATGACTGGATATTCATTGGAGTTTTATTACTTGCAACTTTACTACCTGACATTGATTCTGGTTTTTCTACAATTAATGAGGTTACAAGATTAAAGTTTTTCAAATATCTAACTAAGCACAGGGGGGTCATACATAGTTTCACTGTTTGTGTTATTATAACTATACTTCTGGCTTTCTTTATTCCTACAATTAGTCTGGCTTTTTTTCTAGGGTATGCATCTCATTTATTTGCTGATTCTTTTACTGTTGAAGGGATAAAGCCTTTTTGGCCTTTTGATGTAAAGAGCCATTGGAGATTTAAGACTGGGAGTGTAACTGAGACTTCTTTGTTTGTATTTTTGTTATTTTTTGATCTACTGTTCTTTATATTTATAATAACTTAAATTGCCTTGCACCTGGCTATAGGTTATGTAATATATATTATAGCTTGAATAAATCTTTATAAAGAATAAGGGGTATTTGTGAGCATGGCTAAGGATGAAGAAAATATAAAGAAAAAAGTTGAAGAAAAAGAGGAACCTAAGCTAACTGACCTCCCTGGAATAGGGCCGACAGTAGCTAAAAAGCTGGAAGATGCAGGAATTTATGATTTAATGGGGCTTGCAGTAATGGGTCCGTCAGAACTATCTGAATTGGCAGGAGTTGGAGAAGCTGTTGCAAGGAAAGCCATCCAGGCTTCTAGAAAGATGATGGATCTGGGTTTTCAAGACGGGATGGAGTATGCTAAGAAAAGACTGGAGGTGAAGAATATTACTACAGGTAGTCAAAATGTGGATACGCTTCTGGGTGGAAGAGGTATTGAGACCAAGGCAATAACTGAGGCATTTGGTGCTTATGGTAGCGGGAAAACACAGTTAGGATTGCAACTAGCTGTGAATGCCCAGCTTCCAGATGAGAAAGGAGGGGCTAATGGAAAAGCAGTTTATATTGATACTGAAGGAACTTTCCGACCGGAGAGGATAAAACAGATAGCAGAAGTTATTGGAGCTAATCCTGAAAAAGTTTTAAAAAACATATTTGTTGCAAGAGCTTTTAATTCTGACCACCAGATACTTTTAGTAGACAAGATTAGCGAGATGGTTAAAGGGGGAGAGCCTATTAGATTAGTAGTTGTTGATTCTTTAACAGCCCACTTTAGGGCAGAATTTTCAGGAAGAGGTATGCTTGCAGATAGGCAGCAGAGATTAAACAAATATCTTCATAATTTAATGAAACTTGCAGAACAACACAACCTTGCTGTTTATGTGACTAATCAAGTGATGTCAAATCCGGCTATGATGTTTGGGGATCCTACTACTGCAATTGGGGGAAATATTGTAGGGCACGCTTCTACTTATAGGATTTATTTAAGAAGAGGTAAAAAAGGATCAAGGGTAGCAAAATTAATTGATAGCCCAAATTTGCCAGATAGTGAAACCATTTTCTTTATTAGCAAGGGCGGATTGGGGGATGAAGAACCAAAGGATTGAAAATTTCTCATAGAAATTTTAGTAGAAATCGGGATTAACATCCCAATTCATCAACCAAAAACTGTTGATGATTAAACGAAAGTTTTATAATTCTAAAAAATATATACTTTTATGGAGATTAAGGGATTTGAAGAGCTTAGAGAGCAGTGGATACAGCTAAGAAAACAAGCAAGAATTGAAGAAGCAGATACTCTTTATTGGGATAGTGTTTTTCCTGAAGTGGAGAAAAGATTTCTTGAGAATGCTAAATTAAAGGAAGAATATGACTGGCTCATTTTACCTGCTGGTTTAGAATCACTTTACTATATTTTATTGATTAAGGCAATTAAGGCAAAAAAGATATATTTTCTAGGGACGCACGAATTTAAGGAGAGATTTTTGGATGATATTGTCAAGAGGAGCGGTTTGAAAGCAGCAGACTATATTATTGATGTTATAGCTTATGATAAAATGGATGTTGCGGATGTTTATGATAAGATTAGCAAGCGCTTGGAATTGTTTTATGACCAAAAAGTTATCTTGGATTTAAGCAGAGGTAAGAGAATAATGTCTGCTGGAGCGGGGATTGTTGGAGCGTTTTTTGGGTTTGATCTTGTGTATGTTGATGAGACCTGGATAGATCAGATTAAAAGAGGAATACCTGGAACAGAAAAACTGGTTCAAGTGAAAAATCCTTTTGAGGTTTTTGGAGATTTAGAAAAAAGGGAAGCAAGTGAGCTGTTTAATAGGTATAATTATGGGGCTGCCTTGCATTTTTATAGGAGGCTTAGGGAGAGGGTGGCTGATCCTAGGAAGGTGGAGGTAGAGGAGTTAATTGCTGAGGCTTATCTTCACTGGAACTCATTTAATTTTAAAGCTGCCTTGTTTAAGATGGACATGTTGATTAAGAAATCAAATCAATACAATATTAAGATCAGACCAGAGTTATATGAGAACTTAGATGCTTTGAGGGTGTTAGGCAAGGGAGATGTTACTCTCCCTTTAAAGCTTGGAGAGGATTTTAATTTGGCAATTATTATTGATTTGTATGCTAATGCTTTAAGGAAGGCAGAGGTAGGAATGTTTGAAGATTCTGTTAGCAGACTATACAGAGTTCTGGAATTAGTCTCGCAATATAGGCTGAGAAGCCATAATATTGATTCCAGTAATCCTGATTTGAAAAAGTATGAAGAAGAATACAAGAAAATCTGTAAGGAGATTTATGGTTTTGATAAAAATTTGCCCAATGAGGTAGGATTAAAGGATGGATATATTTTGTTATTTATTTTAAAAGACTATATTATTGGAGAAGATTCTTTGAAAGAAATGCAGGATATGTTTGGAGTGATTAGGGTTAGAGATACTTCAATAATTGCGCACGGGTTGCAGCTTGCAGGTGAGAAGGCTTTTAAAAATATGGATAAACTTGCAAGAAAATTCATTACAAAAATATGTCAAAAGCAGGGAAAGGATTTTTATGATTTACTTAAGAAGCATACTTTTATTAAAATTTAATCGGATATAAATGCTAGTTGTTTCCAGAGTTCTGGAGCTTCACCTATGTCTGGGTAGTTTTTTCCGGGGAAAGCGGCTAGTACTGCGTGGTAGTCTGTGTCTTTTACAGGACCCGCGATAAATGTGAGGGTATTTGTTGGTGTCTTTGGTATATTGAGCGCTACATTAACTTTGTATTTAACTCCGTTTTTATCATCACGCATTTCTTTTTTTATCTCTACAGAATCAGGAAGTTCTTTTAAAGGAACTACTGCGTTTAATCCCACTGTTCCTGGAAGTTCTATTTCACGAGTAACTTTTTCACCATCATAGCCCCTCTTTTTTAAAACTGAAAATGCAAAGTCTAGAACTCCAATTGGGGTTTGGAAACAGTTTGGAGTGAATTTTGAGCCTACTGTTTTAGAGCCTGGAAAGTGCCGGGCTATGTGCCCATAAGTGGTTGGATCGTACTTCTTAAAGTCAATTTTTGGAAAGGGTTGCTCTGCTAAATTCATAATATTTTGCCAGTAGTTTTGTGCTTCTTGTATATTAAAATTTGGATCAAGGTAAATAAAGAGCAGTGAGGATTGTAGTAAATTGTAGATTTCTGATGCTGAATCTAAGATGGAGGGGGAGGTAATATTCTTGGGACTTTTTTTTTGTTTTCTTGTTGTTCGGGGTGCAAGCCTTTTTATTCCTTCCTGCATTTCAGCCTGCATTTTATGTATGATACTTTCTATTTGTTCTGTTGTTCCCTGTAGAAATCGACTGTGCTGAGACTCTTTTAAGGAAGCAATAACTTCTTGTTGTTCACCTATCATTTTTTCTAAAGTAGCTGGAGAAGCTGCTAATTCACTTAATCTAAAAGGAGTGTTATAGCCTTTACTTTTTAGATAATGAAGGATTCTTTTTTCAAGGTAGTCATCATACCCTCTTCTTGCCATCAGTTCATTCATTCTATCTTGTGCTATTTCTAAATCAAATAAACACAAATCCAGGCGTGGGCCTTCTGCATGATCTATGCTTCTTTCTAAATGGGGAGTATGAGTTTTCCTACCAAAATGAATTTTATTTAACCCAGTTGTTGTATGATCTATGAGTATTAAACTTCCCTGCATGTCTTCAAGTTCAAATATTTTAGAACGGTTATTAAGATAATGTGCTGTCATGACTTCTCTTTCGTAGATTACCTTAAGCTCTTCTTTTCCCTGCTCTTCTCGCTTGAAATGATATTTTGGCATTTTAAGATAGTATAAAATGTGGGAGATACTCGTTAGCCACTCTTTGAACAAGACTAAGCTGTCTTTGTATTGGTCTGGCGTAGTAATTAATACTTTTTCCAGATTCAAATGCCTTGCATTCATCATAGTAGATCCCTTTTTCAAGTTCAATTGCTGCTATTTCTTGCATTTTAAATATCTCAGAATTAGCTTCCTGAGGTAGCATCACCCCATAGATCCTATATAATATAGCAGTATAAAAAGCTTTTTGGAATGTCCCTACGAGGATTTGAACCCCGGTTTCAACCTCCGCAAGGTCGCGTTCTATCCGCTGAACTATAGGGACTTGGAAGAAAGTGCAGAATAATATATAAAGCTTGCCTGAGATTAATTATTAATGAAAAAAGAGGATAGCGTGAAACTAGCCATTATCGGGATTTTTGCGATAGCGATGGCTTTTCTTGAGGCAGCCATAGTGGTTTATTTAAGAGTGATTTTTTATCCAGAGGGGTTTGACTTTCCGCTTTCTGGATTGATTAGTCCGAGTATTATAGCTATTGAGTGGGTAAGAGAAGCGGCTACGATTGTAATGCTGTTTTGTATAGCCTTTTTAGCTGGAAGAAAATTTTATGGAAAGCTTGCTTATTTCTTTTATAGTTTTGCAGTCTGGGACATTTTTTATTATATATGGCTTAAAGTAATTTTGGACTGGCCAAGTTCATTATTGACTTGGGACTTACTTTTTCTTATCCCTATTCCTTGGGCAAGTCCTGTAATTGTCCCCCTTGTGTATTCACTAACCATTATTCTGGCTTCAGTACTGATAATTCACCTTCAAGAAAAAAAGAAGAGTATTAAATCAGAGTTAAAAGAAATAATGCTTTTCACTACTGGTTCGTTACTGATACTTTATACTTTTTTGTATGATTATGGAAAATTAATATTTGATTGGGGGCACTTTAAGGATTTTTTAATGCTTGCTAGTAATCAGGAATTTATGAAAGTTATTTCAGAATATGCTCCTGTAGACTACAACTGGGGAGTATTTCTCCTTGGAGAATTATTAATCCTTTTGTCGGTTTTATTTTTCTACTTGAGGAATAAAAAGTAGATCCTAGATTATATGCATATCATGGACTGTAGAATAAGTATGTAGTTCTTTATCTGTAAACCAGAGTTTTACTTCGGCTTTTGCATCTTGCTCGTTTCCTGAAGCATGAATTAGATTTCTAATTGCATCTTCTTTTTCGTCTGCGTGTGCATAGGACACATGGGCAAAATCCCCTCGGATGGTTCCGGGAGGGGCTTGACGAGGCTCAGTATCTCCGACAATTTTTCTTACTATCTCAATAGCGTTTATCCCCTCGAGAACTATTGCCACTACAGGCCCTTCTTGAATATACTTAAGAAGAACTTTTCGTACGTGCTCCCCCCTTCTTTTTGAAATATCATCGGTATAATGTGCTTCTGCAAACTTTTTATCTACCCACTTCATTTTCATTCCTATGATTTTTAAGCCTGCATCTTCAAAACGAGTAATAATCTTTCCGACCAAGGTTCTCTGAACACCGTCTGGCTTGACTAAAACTAGGGTTTTTTGAATTGTCATGTAAAGAAACAATTTTCTTGATATTTAAATCTTATTGAAAACCGAAACTTTTATAAATTAGTAAATGGTGTATAGATTAATTAAAAGAGGCAAATGAAAGTTAAGTTATTAACTATCTCGTTATTAGTACTAATATTCTCAGTCTTTCTATCTTTGAATGTCTTGGCCTGGTGCTGGGAAAACTCAGATTATAGTACTTGTGTGGCAGATACGGATGTAACCTGTAATTGGAAAAATGATTCCTGGGGAGGCTGGTGTGAAGAAGTTGGATGTTGGAGCTATTATTCTCAAGATTCTTGTCCTGCTTCTATTGGAAGTAAAAACTGTTCGTGGCGTGAAGGAAGTTCTTCTTATTCTTGTGCTGAAGTAAGCTGTTGGATTTTTGAAGGCACAAATGAAGCAAGCTGTGAAAATAATTCTTATGGAAAATCCTGTGAATGGAGTGCTCAGTGTTATAATAAAGGTAGTGCTGGAGGGGGTGCTTCTGTTCAATGCTGGGATAAGCAAAATCAATCTGCGTGTTTAAATACAACTGGTTGCGGGTGGGGGCAGTGTTGGGAACAAGGTTGTTGGAGCTATAACGATGCTACTGAATGCAGGGCTGCTAAAGATTGGAGAGGAAACAACTGTACTTTTAAGAATGAGTCAAGTTCTACTTGGTGCGAACAAGATAATTGTTGGAGTAAGCAGAATCAGTCAGCTTGTGTAAATGCTAGTGGGATAAGCTGTCAGTGGAATAGCTACGGGTGTGAAGAAATAGATTGTTGGACTTGGGATTATACTAATGAAGCAAGCTGTGAAAATAATACTAAAAACTTGTCTTGTACTTGGGATGGCCAGTGGTGTATGAAGCAGTCTTGCTGGAATTTTTGGGATCAAGATTCTTGTGATAACAAGCCAGGGTGCATTTGGAGTGCTTGGGAGAGTTTTGGAATGTGTGAAGAAGTGCAGTGTTGGTCTTGGGATTCTTGGAATGGGGGAAATCAATCACAGTGTGAAAGTAATGCTTACGGGCTAAACTGTTTATGGAGCTCTTATTCAGGAGATAATGCAACAGATGGATGGTGTTTTATGGATTTTTCTTCTGTAAGCTGTTCAAACAAAACCACAGAAAGAGAGTGCATGGATACGTTTTATTGCTGGTGGGAATTTACTAACTGGAATAATCCTGATTTGGGAGGGGTTTGTAAGGACCCTGAGTGGGGTGGGGGAGGATATGATTCTGGAGGAATATTCGAGGAGTGGAATCCGGGATGTTATATTTTTGATATGAATGAAACTAATTGTAATCTAACTTTGGGATGTAGTTATAATGGGCAAGGATGTATGAGGCAGGAAGATGATTATGGAACGCATATTAATGACAATGGTCTAAACTGCACGCATGTTAATGATTCAAGGCTGTGCAATAGTATTCCTATGTTGTCTACTTGTTGTTCTTGGCAAAATAGCACATGTACTATAAATAGGATGACTACTGCTTGTTGGGATCAGATGACAGAGCCTCCAACAGGAGCAATGTTTTGTGAAGATTATAATGCTTATAATGATTATTCTTTGTGTACTCAAATAGCTGGAGACCCTTGGTATATGCCTTGTGAGTGGAATAATGCCACAGGGAATTGTCAATTTAAATCTAACAGTGTTTTTGGAAATGCAAGCCAGAGTTTAACTAAAATTGACAATAAGAAAAATTGCGAGGCTGCAGGTGGAAAATGGATAACTGAAAATTATTGTGAAGGAAACATTTCTGTTCCAAGTGGAAGGTGTGAGTATAAGTTTGATGAAGAAGACAATTGTAAGAAATCCTGTTTTGGCTGTGAAAATAAAGATAGCAATGGAAACGCGGTGAATGCGAGTAGTGCTGAATCTGCTTGCCTTGGTTCTTCTCTAGGATTTTGCGAGTTTACTGCTGACCCAAGTGCCCCAAATGGAGCTGGTTATTGTAAAGCTAAGAGTCAGTTTAAGAAAGGGATTGCAAATGATTGTGATACTGATTGTGGAGCCTGTACTTTCTTAGGAGACCCCAATAATAATGATACTGCTAAAAGACCAAGTAGCTTTTGTAGGAACAGCAAAGCTAACTCAGCTGGTGGAGGGTGTAAGTGGGTTATTGATAATTCCACCGAGCAAAAAGGGTATTGTGTTAACAAAGGAGAGAAAACTTGCGAAGATGCGTGTGATAGATGTGCTACAAGGGATAACTGTGCCAACATAGGAAGAACTAAAATTGCTAATCAGTCTGGAAGCTGTGAGTGGAGTGGAACTGACAATGCTGGTACTTGTGTAGCTAATATTGGGGAGGACGTTGAAATATGCTGGGACGGTATTGATAATACTGATGATACTTTAGTTGATTGTGCAGATCCTGCTTGTTATACAGATTCTTTTTGTGGGTTTGTTCAAGGAGACTGTTCGGGTTGGAATGTTACTCAGTGCTCATTAGAGCATAATGATAGTTGTGAGTGGGTGGTTGATCAGTGGGGGAGCTGGTGTGATTTTAAAGGAAGTCAGTGTTGGAAATATAACATTAATGAGCCGAACTGCACTTCGAATACTAATTGTGCGTGGACTAATGGTACTGGAAATGGATGGTGTGAAATGGATTGGAGTATTAATGAGCAGTGCATGGGGCTGAGTGAAGCAAATTGCTTGTCTGCAGAAAGTTGCACATGGACTAATGATACTTGGTGCTTGGGTGGTGGAAATTCAACTGAGTGGTGTCAGACTGCTGGAGGTTGGTGTGATCATAATAGTATGGTACCTAGTAATTGCTGGCAACATTCTTCTACTTCAAATTGTAATAATGATTCTAGTTGTAGCTGGCATACAGATGAGTGGGCTCAGCCTCAATGTGAAGTGAATTGGACTGGTAATTGCTGGCAGTATTATGACTCTAGCGGTTGTGTAAGTGCAGGCTGTAATTGGACTGTTGATAGTTGGGGAGGTTACTGTAGAGATAATTATGATCAGTGTTGGAGTTATTGGAATAGTCAGACAAATTGTTTAGCTGTTACAGATGGTAGTGGAAATAAGTTATGTAGTTATAGTGGTCAGAACTGTCAGCCAGTCTGCTTTAATCAGACTAATAGTCAGGATGGAACTTTATGTAATTTGCAGTCTGGATGTTATTGGAAAGATGAACTAGGATGGTGTGAAGATGCGGGAAGTTCAGATTGTTGGAGTACTGATGCAAGTCTGAATGAGACCAATTGTGTCGCCGTTGAGAATTGCAGATGGAAATCAGATGGATGGTGTGATCCAAAAGATTCTGGGTTTTCTTCAGCTTCGGCTAGTTTAGGTGGAGGTGTGGGAAGTATGGGGGGAGATTGCTGGAAATATGATGGTAATCAGAGTTTGTGTACTAATAAGTCAATAATTAATGTTAGCTGTGGGTGGTTTAATGAGCCTAATCCTTGGTGTGAAGTTAATTGGGGCCAAGAGTGTTGGAGGTATGATAGTAATGCTACTTTATGTGCTGCTCAGGGTTGTTGGTTTAAAAATGATTCTTGGGGGGCTCACTGTATGAATGCAATGGAACAATGTTGGCAAAATGAGAGTTACAATCAATGGAGTAATCCTTCTGGATGGGAAGATGCATGCAATTCTAATCCAAATTGTAATACTACTGCCTGGAGTAATTGTGAGCCTACTTGCTTCCAGTCTTCATCTGTTGCTACGTGTCAGGCAAATTCAGGGTGTAGGTGGGTGACAGGATGGTGTAATCCTGCTGGAATGAATTCTATGTTTAGCAGTATGGAGTCTGGAGCTCCAATTCCATTGGGGGGAGATGTTTGTGATGGTAGTGAAACTAATAGCTCACATGTGGATATATGTGGGTTTGGTATGAAAGATATGGATAACGCCTGGGGTATTGGTAGTGGGGTGGCTAGTTTTGAAAATGCTTCAATTTGCAATAAGGAGAAGTTATCTAGTTTTGTTATGGGTGGTGGAGGAATGGGGGGAGATTTTGGAATGGGAGATTTTGCTAATGAAAAAATCGGATCAGGCAATGAAACT
The DNA here is from genome assembly GCA_043815245.1 of archaeon. Lineage (GTDB taxonomy): Archaea > Nanobdellota > Nanobdellia > Pacearchaeales > GW2011-AR1 > JBDRJD01. The sequence goes on along the minus strand of JBDRJD010000001.1, from coordinate 1,646 downwards.
GTTAAGTACTTTGTTTATTTAGATAGTGATGGAAACTCAAGTTTGGGGTGTAGTTTTAACAGTACTGTTGGAGGGTTTGAGTTTAGGTTTAGGTACGTTGCAGAATGGAGTGCAAATACAAGTAAGACTGTAGAGACATTTAATGTTTACAAATGTAAAAATGCTGCCTGGGAAGCTACAGATGTAAAAATATCTGCATGGAAAAATAAAATGTGTGGTGAGATGGGTGGACCAATGCTAGCAATTGAAAAGGCGGACTTGCTCAAGTACCCTACATTATATTCTTCTACTGCTGATTTAAGAATATTTGTAGCTACTGCTGATGCTACCCATAACATCTCTGTTCCATCTGATACTGCTGGGCCGAGTTGGACTTCCCCTGGAAGTATTGACTTTAGCATTAACAATATGATGGATGTTGGTGCAGGTGGGTCTGCACAATATGAGGATTTAATGAGGCAAGGATTTGTTTCTTATGAAGATTGTTATAATGAGTTAGATGATGATTTAAATGGAGACACAGACTGTTATGACTGGGCTTGTGAGTTTGCTGATGTTTGTGCTAGTGCAGGGGTAAATGCTGCGGGGTACCAAGATACTTCATCTCCTACGGTAACTGGCGTAAAAATAGAAGAGTATCCTGATGCTGCATTAATTATGTATGATACAAATAAGCCTACAAATGGTACTTTAATCTTTTATGGAAATGACTCACAGTGTTTAAGTAAGAATGCTTCTGTTTATGATACGGGGATATTAAAAAGTGTAGTGAGGGAGTTTAAATTGTGGCATCATGCCCAGATATATAATGATGGCGGAACTGAATCTTTGAGCTTTGCTCTTGTGAATGATACCCAGTATTATTATAAACTCAAGGTATGTGACTCTAGTGGAAAGTGCGGAGTCAGTAAGTGCAGTAGTTTTATGACTTCTTCTCAGTCAAGATGTGGTTATTGTAATTTTGTTACCAGATTAAAAGCTCCAACATCCTGGGTAGTTAGTTATGATCTTAACCAGAACGGAACTTATGACCATGTACAGGGGCAGGTTTGTGGGCCAAAGGCTGGAATGAAAACTAATTATACTGATGGAAGGAAAGCAGATGTTAAAATAGAGAAGAGTGATAATAGTGTTTATTTTGAGTTTATTAATGTTACATTAACTAAGTCTGCCCTAAATGATAAAGTGAGGGATTTTGAATCTGCTGGTTCAATTATAGATGATGCGACTGAGCTTCATGTTGGATTTCCTGCCGCATCTAGAGATAAAATAATCAATAATCTGCACCCTGAAAAGTGTAGAGTGAAGATTCCCTTTACTGGAACTTGTAATAAGTTGTATCACTGTGATGATGATGGAAATAACTGTCAGGATAGAACTTCAGATGCTACTTTAATTAGTGCGGATAGTTGTATTTGGGAGTTACCTTATTGTGAGTTCTCCACTTGGGATGCAGATGGAAATCCGGCACCTGCTGGGAGTGAAGAAGAGGATCTAAGTAGTGGCAGTGGTGGGGGAGGAGGAGGAGGAGGTGGTGCTAATGCAACTGCAAAGGAAGAGTTTACTCCAGAGATATTGCCAGGCCAGGATGCAGGGACTGGAACAGGTGATGTTATAGCTGATGTTGAAGGTGGAAAAGAAGGAGG